>CAZJIN010000440.1:2336-2949 GCA_964545955.1 uncultured Sediminispirochaeta sp. | reverse complement strand
GGCTGGGTCTGGCTCTCCTGGAGCACCAGCTCCGACACAAGGATACCGTAGGGGTCGGAGGTCTCCCTCCAGGGAAAAGGGCGTCCGTAATCCCTATAGTATTCCCAGATCCTCCGCCTGAAATCTGTGATATCGGATTGGTGCAGAAACACGACTTATCTTCCCTCCGGGGGCAGCATCTTCTAAGGGCGCGGGCCAGGCCCACAACCAGGAGCGGGCCTCTAGGAATGCGACTCCTGTTTCTCCCGCTTCTTTCGTGCCTTTTCGGCGTTTCGACTGATTCGATTCCACACACCGGTGAGTCCCATGGCCTTCTTCATCTCACTCAGGGTTGCCCGGGCCTCTTCACGCGCGGCTATCGTTCCTTCGAAGATCACCTCTTCTACCAGTCCGGTCTGTCGCGTATAACTCTCCCGACGCTCCCTTATTGGATCCAGAAGATTGTTTAGCGCATGGGAAAGCTTATCCTTCACCTCAACATCCCCTACTTTTCCCGTGGAATAACGGTCCTTCAGGTCCTGTACCTCGGCTTTGTCGGGGTTGAACACGTCATGATAGATAAAAACGGGATTCCCCTCCACCTTGCCCGGGATATCGGCCCTGACACGATTCG
>CAZJIN010000440.1:0-2326 GCA_964545955.1 uncultured Sediminispirochaeta sp. | reverse complement strand
TCGGTGTACATACCCCGTACCTTTTTCTCCACGGTCCTCGCGTCATCAGATAAAAAGATGGTGTTTCCAAGGGACTTGGACATCTTGGCACTGCCGTCGGTACCTACAAGGGTGGGGACTTCCCCTACCTTCACATCCGGGATTGGAAAAACATCCCCATAGAGGCTGTTAAAACGCCTGGCGATCTCCCGGGTCAGTTCCACATGGGACTCGTTGTCCTTGCCCACGGGAACCAGGTTCGCCCGCGGCATCAGGATGTCCGCCGCCTGCAGCACCGGATACCCCAGAAGACCGAAGGGTATTTCGTTTAAATTTGCCGATTTTGCCATATCCTTGATACTCGGAAGCCGCTGAAGTCTCGGTACGGTTACAAGCATTTCAAATAAAAGGTTCATCTCATAGACCTCATGCACCGCCGATTGCAGGTAAATGCGGGCCTTTGCGGGATCAATCCCGCAGGCGAGGTAGTCGAGTACCATTTCCTTTGAATTGAGAGAGATAGCTTCAATAGCCTCTTTAGAAGGTCTGGTCGTAAGCATATGCAGGTCGGCTATTATGAAGAAGCAGTCATACTCCTCCTGATACTTCACTCTATTCATTATCGAACCCACATAGTGTCCGAGGTGTAGTTTGCCGGTTGGACGATCACCGGTCAGTATACGTGGTTTTGTCATATCATTTACTCCATATTGTGTGTGTCTCAGTTACTATAACTTGAGAAGAAAAAATAGACAACGCAGGGGCTTTCAAAAATCAATTTTTTAGAACGCCCGAGTCGGGTTTTTCATTCAGTTTACTTCATTCCGGCCAGGCCCTGAATCTACCGTTGCCTCCCCGGTATCTTCTCCCTCGCAGGGTTCTGCAGCCACAGGTTCTTCAATCAGATTGTTTTCCCGTGATTTCATCACATGACCGCTCTCCATCAGTATGGCGAGAGGCCGAAGGGCCGGAACATTTTCAAAAATTATCTTGATAATCACCATTATGGGAACCGCCAGGAACATTCCCACGGCTCCCCATATCCAGCCCCAGAAGATCAGGGCGAACAGTATGAGGAACGGGCTTATATTGAGTCGACGCCCCTGAAGTCGGGGATCGATAATATTTCCTATAAGGACCTGAGTGCCAATCATACTGATCGATACCGCGACAATCTTCCCCATGAGGGGATAGAATTGCACAATCCCCATGGTTATGGTGATCACCACGAGAATTAAGGACCCGATGGAGGGGATGAAATTGAGGAGGAAAGCGAGGACTCCCCACACCAAGGGAAAATCAACTCCAATGATACTCAGCAGGAGCCATACAAAAAAACCGGTGGCCATGCTGATAAAGAACTTCAGATTGATATAACGTCCAACCTGCTGGTTGATGTGTTCGAGAATTCGGCCGATTTTACGTCCTGTTGTCTCGTCGAAGGCCTTAGCAAGCTTACTCTTGAACAGGGGTTTTTCCAGGAGGAGAAATATAAGGAAAACAAGGATCAATACAACTGCGCTAAAAAAATTTATCAAAGAACCGGAAAAACTGATCAGATACCCGCGCAGGGCCCCCTGCCAGTTGATATCGGTGGAAAAGTTGAACTGGATATCAAAACGCTTCTTGATCGTCTCCTCGATCTGGGTGCTGATTTCCATGTAACGCCCCGCGTATTTCGGGTATTCGCTGATGAAAGAGTTCACGCTCGTCTGGAAAAAAAGAAATATTAAAAACATCACACCGAAGAGCAGGAGGATCACAATGGTGATCGCCAGGCTTCTGGGAAAATGTACCTTGTCCAGCAAATTAACCAGGGGAAGGATTATAAAAGAGAGAAATACGGCAATAACAAGGGGGAGGAGGATGGACGCGGCAATTTTCAGGACCGCACCAATGAGAATAACCGCAATTATTCCAAGGATTCCGGTGGATATTGCATTACTGTTCATATTAACAAAGTCTATCACAAGTCACAGAAAGATAGAATCCCACGGGAATCCCACGGGAAGGACCCCCACATTGTCCAAAGAATTCGGTCTCGAACCGAAAAAAGTGCCGGTTCACGCCTTAAGCCCCTTGACGGACCGGTGGAAGTATGTGTTTCCTTATAGCCGTTATCAAACTCTTAAACGAGGGAGGCAATTATGGGTATTTATATACGCGCTGTCGGTGCATACGTACCTGAGAAACGGGTAAGCAATGATGATCTTGCCGCAGTGATAGAGACTTCAGACGAATGGATTCAATCCCACACGGGAATCAAAGCAAGGCACATTTGCTCGGATGAGCAGGCCACCAGTGATCTTGCCATAGAGGCCGCAAAAGTCTCAATCCAGCGGGGTGG
>CAZJIN010000439.1:0-2955 GCA_964545955.1 uncultured Sediminispirochaeta sp. | reverse complement strand
CCCCCCCGTCTCCCCGCGCTTCAGAGAGAGGAGGCAAGGGAGTGGCATGGGAGCCGGATCCTGGAGGCCTTTTATCGTATCCTGGATCTTTCCAACCTCGGGCTTACTGAAGATCGTAGAGATGCCGATATTATTATAGAGAAACTATTCTGGGAGGCCTTTCTCCGCGGAGGAATTCAGGCGGGTGTCTGGGTTGTGGAGACGGTTCTCTCGGAAAAATTGGAGCGCGTACGGGAATGTCGCTGAACAAGAGGTCGCTGGTCTCACTTCTGTTACTCCTCCTCATCTTTCCGCCCCTCTTCGGGGTTGAGACCGGAATGTCCCTCAGAGAAGTCGTGAAGATAACCGGCTCCCGTCTTGAATGGGACGCTATGAGGGGCATCGGAAAGATCAGAAAAAAAGATCAGGTTATGGTGATCAGCGAAAATTCCCCTTATCTTCTGATCAACTACGACACCGTCCGTAGGATCCGTTCACCGGGTAGAGGCGAAGGGGGGGATATCCGTTTTGCCCCGGAGGACGCGAATTTTCTGATGGATGAACTCGGAGTGCTCCCCTCCGCCGGGAACCAATTGTATATCTCCACCATTATTATCGATGCCGGTCATGGGGGAAAAGACTCAGGGGCCCTTGGAAGGTTTACCCTGAATGGTGAGACAGTGGTCATCCAGGAAAAAGACCTGGTACTGCAGGTTTCTCGGTCCCTGGCCTCACGGTTGAGGGGAACCTTTCCGGAGCGGAATGTGATCCTTACCCGGGATAGCGATGTATATCTAACCCTGGAAGAGCGTACGGAGATCGCCAATAGGATCGAACTCGATGAACGGGAAGCGATGATTTTTATTTCAATCCACGCTAATGCCTCTTTGAACAGCAAAGCCGAGGGCTTTGAGGTGTGGTATCTTCCACCGGACTATCGAAGAAAACTGATAGATCCGGAGATGCTGGATAGTAGCGCGCGGGAGGTCGCCCCCATACTGAATACAATGCTTGAGGAAGAATACACGGTGGAAAGTATTCTTCTGGCCAGAAACATACTCAACGGGATGGATGATCGGATCGGAATGAAGTATGTGAACCGGGGACTGAAAGAGGAAACATGGTTTGTCGTGCGAAACGCAAGGATGCCTTCCGTTCTGGTGGAAATAGGATTCGTCACCAATAAGGAGGAGGCTCTCCAGATGAAGAGCGGTGATCACTTGAAGAATATCACCGAAGGGATCTATAATGGGATTTGCAATTTTATTGAGCATTTTGAACAAGCGGAAACTCTGGAGTGACTGGTGAAAAAACACAATCGCCTGACCCTTATCCTTGCAGGCACATGGGCCTTTCTCTTACTACTATCGATGATTTTCTTCTTTTTCCTGGGAAATGAGAAAGAAACCAGGGTTCTTTTCTTTCCCCGGTACCGTACGGCAGATTGTGTGGGAGAGGAGAGGGTCCTGCCCCGCAAGAAGACCCCTGAGCTTGAGATAGAATTACTTCTCAAAGAAATTCTCCTTGGACCTTTCGACGTGAACTCCGTTCCCGTGGTGCCCGGTGATGTGCAATTGCGTACCGTACTGCTGCGGGACAACCGTCTCTTTGTCGATTTTAGTGAGGATATTGTCTTTCGGGATGTGAATTCTACTCTTTCCTTTGAAGAAACCCTCGAATGTATCAACAGGAGTATTCAATTCAATTTTCCCGTGGTAGAAAAAATCGTCTACACGGTGAATGGAAACCCCCCAAAGTTAACTGAAAAATAGAACCTGCGGGTAAATAGACGATTTTCGGAGCTCATGAGCACTTTCATCGGTATAAAAAACAGGCAAAATTGAAAAAAAAAGAAAAATCGTTGACAAACTAACCGGGTTCCGTATAATTTTAAATGCAATAGGTAAACTGTTTTAAAAGGAGCACTGGATGAAACGGTTCGGAATTCTACTTGGAATTATGCTTTTGGTGGTAAGTTTCTCTGTTACCGCGGAAGAATCGGTTCTCATCGATTTTTCTAACTTGACTGCGGATCTTGAGGACGGAAATAACGAAGCTACTCTCATTGATTTTGCCGATAAGGCCGGTGTCGGGTACACTGATGAAGAAAAGGCACTGATGAAGACGTCGCTGGCGATTGAGAACTGGGATGTTGTTCTATCCTCTTCTTCAAGGACGGTGATGAATCAGAGACTTTCCTACACACTCGAGGCACCGGAGCGTGATGACGCACAGAAATTCGGCGGCGAGACGGTTATGGGGATAAGGGTCCATTTTCCCGAGGAACCTTTCAACTCATACGCGATCGTAAAACCCCCCTTTGAAGTTCCTGCGTATATGCAGAAGGATGAGCAGGATCGCGAGGGGAGTATGTTCGAGGGGTATGGAGTTGTGAAGAATGTCGGCGCTCTGAAGAAGATCGCCGTGAATGTCTTCGGCTCGAATTTTCCCAACGGAATGGGACTTATTATTGAGGACCAGAATGGACGAGAACAGAATCTGTTTCTCGACTATCTGGAGTTTCGCGGATGGAGAACCCTCGGTTGGATGAATCCCAACTATATTGACGATGTTCGCAACCGAGAACTTCGCAAACTGCCCCTCTATCCCCGGACAACTCCGCTGAGAAAACTGAAGGGTTTTATTATCTACAAGGACGCCTCGCAGACAGGTGGGGACGTGATCACCTATTTGAAGGATGTTACCCTCACCTACGATCTGGCGGTACTGCCCGGTGAATCGGATATCGACAACGAGGCGCTGTGGGGTATCCTGGAAGAGCGTGAAGAATCCAGGAGAAACGCCGAATGGCGACGCCTGGGAGAGGTTCAGGTGCTGCGGGCTTTGGAACAGCGGAAACTCCACCAGGATGAAGGCGAACAGGAAGGCGAAGAGTAGATCCGAAAGCCGGTTCTTATATATATATCATCCAGCGCGGGGTATTTGTACCTCGCGCTGGATTGAATATTTCTACTT
>CAZJIN010000438.1:0-2957 GCA_964545955.1 uncultured Sediminispirochaeta sp. | reverse complement strand
GGACTCCCGCCCTTGTCACCGAGACCATAGAAGCGGTCCTCCGGGGCCATGGGAAAATTGAAGGTTCCCGTCACATGCCGGGGCACGGCTCCATGCACACGGAGAGGATATCTCGGAAGCACGGTGTCTCGGGTCCCTATGGGGCCTCCGTGGACGGTAACGCCCCCGCGTTCGACCCTGACCGTACCGCTTTCCCGATCGATCAGCATGCTGCAGTCGTCGACTTCCGTCACCACGCAGGAACCCCGCAGTTCCGGTGAGGCAAAAGAAAAATCCTCCGCCTCGAAGGACGGATCCGGCAGAAGGGCTGCCGCTTCCTCGACCACCGGTGCCACGGGATAAGCCCCGAAATCATAGCGGACTTCGTAGGCGCCGGAAAAAAGCCGGGTGACCGTAAGGACCGCCTCGGGCCCGGAACAACAGATACGGTTACCTTCAATATTCAGATGCTCAAGCGAGTGGGGTGCGCGTTTCACTATCCTTTTACTCCTCCGGCGGTAAGTCCTTTGATGAAATATTTCTGGAAGAAAAGGAACACCAGCACCATCGGTATGATGGCGATGACGGTCATCGACAGGAGCCTGGACCAGTCCACATCGTACTGACCTACGAAATTCGAGAGGGCCAGCTGAATCGTATATTTTTTCTGACGGCTGATAACAATGAAAGGCCAGAGAAAATCGTTCCAGCGCCACATAAACGAAAAAATAGCCAGAGTCGCGACGATAGGCTTCGCCAGGGGAAGAATGATCCGGGCAAAGATGAACCACTCCCCTACCCGTCGATGCGGGCCGACTCGATGAGGGAGTTCGGGATTGTCATCATGTACTGACGGGCCAGAAAAACCCCCGTCGGTGTCGCCGCCGGAGGAATGATGATGCCCCAGAGGGTATTGAGGAGACCCAGATTTTTTTCAAGGAGAAAAATCGGGATCATAATCACCTGGAGGGGGATCATGAGGGTCGCGATCATTATGAAAAAAATAGCATCCCGCCCGCGAAAAATATACTTGCTCAGGGCGTAGCCGGCCATCGTGTTGATGAGGATGGTGATCGCCGTGGAGACCACCGCCACGAAGGCACTGTTTTTGAAATAGAGGCCGAAGTTGCCGCTGCGAAAGGCTCCGGCGTAGTTTTCCAGGGTCGGCTGCTCCGGCAGGAAGGTGAGGGGATAGGTAAAAAGCTCGGTCTGGGTCTTGAATGAGCTCAGGAGAACCCATACTACGGGAAAGAGGAATATGAATGTAAAAAAAAGGAAGGCGATGTACCTTGTGATGAGGCGTCCCCTATTCATTGCTGTACTCCTCCCGGTTCAGGCGAAACTGGAAAAAAGTCAGGAGACCGATGGCGATCATCAGCATCACCGCCATTCCGGAGGCGTAACCCAGCCGGTCCTCCTCGAAGGCGACCTGGTAGATGTTCTGCACGAGGAGCTTCGTGGCCGAACCCGGCCCCCCCTTGGTGAGGGTATAGATCAGTTCGAAGGCCTTGAAGGAATTGATCGTCGCCAGCACCAGAACAACAAGCATCGTAGGCCTGAGAAGGGGAAGCTTGACATACCGGAAAATCTGATACCGGGAAGCACCGTCGATCTCGGCGGCGGAGAAGAGTTCTTCCGGTATGGACTGCAGCCCGCCGATAAACATCACCATATAGAAGCCGGTAAAAGTCCAGACCGTTATAAACACGAGACTGGCGTTGGCAGCGAAAACCGTGGTAAGCCAGGGCACCGCGGACCCGCCGAGACTCCGCAGGGCGTAGTTGAGAATGCCCAACTGGTCGCCGAGGATCCATCGCCAGGTAATACCGACGATGATCAGGCTCAGCATGGTGGGCAGGTAATAAATACCACGAAACACGGAGACCCCCCTCAGATTGTCCGCGGTGATGAGGGCCATTCCGAGTGAGGATATGGTCAGCAGTGGAACAACGAGAAGGACGTAGCGGATTGTGTTCCGGAAGGTGTGCCAGAAGCTGCGATCCTGTACGATTTTTATAAAATTTTCCAGACCAACAAACTCACGGTCCCCCAGGATGCTCCAGTCGTACAGGGACAGGCGCAGCCCGCTGATCGCGGGAAGGATGATAAAAAGGCCGAAGATGAGCAGGTTCGGCAAGAGAAAAAGCATCGGAGCCCTGGTCTGGTGAAATGAACTTTTGAGCTGCTTTTTCACATTCTCCTCCTATAACACAATATCCGATTTAAAGAACGGCTGCCACCGCGTGATGGCAGGCGTCGGGAAGCTTCTGATTTTTCAGGGTTTACTCGAAAAAACTGTTTCCCTGGTCGTGAATGTTCTGAGCAGCCTGCTTCATGGAAATAGTGCCGAGCAGACCTTCTACGATCTGCTCGCGGATGTAGGAGTAGATCTTGTTGAGCTCGGGGCTCTTCCAGTCCTCGGCGGTGATCGCGGGGGTGACCGCAAGGTCCGCAGCCATAGCCGCGAAGTCAGCCGAACGTGAAGGATACTGTATGTCCACGTCCGTGCGCGCCGAAAGGTTGAAGGTGTCCCGGCAGTACATCGCGTTGTGTTCGGCGTCGGAGAAATGCAGCATCAGGTCGAGGGCAGCTTCTTCGTGTTCGGCGCCCTTGAAACTGCCGATGAACTTGCCGCCGGCAACGGAGCTGCGGATTTTGCGCTTCGGCATCTGCACCGCCGCCCATTCGAAGCTGTCCACCTCGTTGGCGTAGGCCGTGATGACCCAGGAACCACCGATGTGGCTGGCTACCAGACCCGCCTGGAAGAGTTCTTGGGGATTCTCCGAGCCCATCCATACGGAGGCGGGCACAAGACCGTCGTCATGGATTTTTTTGAAAAAATTCAGGGTATCCAGAGCTTCGGGGGTGTTGAAATTCATGGCCGATTCATCTTCATTGAGAAAACGTCCGCCCGCTTCGTAGAGCAGGGTCGACCAGCGGTGGGGACGGAAGTCGTAGCCGAGAGCGTAGTCCAGACC
>CAZJIN010000437.1:0-2961 GCA_964545955.1 uncultured Sediminispirochaeta sp. | reverse complement strand
GCATTTCCGATGCCCGCTGGGTCAAAGCCCGCCGTGGGGGGGCTTGCACCGATGGTTGTGGTCCATCAGATTTACAACGCGGGAGAATCAAGACAACCCATCTATCCGGCCGCCTTTAATCTGCCCAATGATCCATGGGTCCGGGGCAACGTCGGCTGGAAGCAGGTGATGATCTACAACGTAATGCGGGCCAAATTTTCAACAGCCACGGTTTCGATAGCCCGTCGCATCCTGAAGGGAGGGGCGGACGTAGAGTTTGAGCCTTTTTTCTACGAGGTGATACTTCATGAGGTGAGTCACGGTCTCGGTCCGGCGTATAGATCGGATGGTCGAAGCGTTGACGGCTGTCTGGGTCCGCATTACACCGCTATCGAGGAGGCGAAAGCCGACACGGGGGGTCTTTTTTTCCTTCTGGAAAAAGGCGGGACCCGGGGTATCCCCGATTTTAAGGCGGACCAGATCTTGCGGGGATACGTGGCCGCCCAGTTCAGGGCTATGCGTTTCGGCATCAAAGAAGCCCACGGCGCGGCAAATGTGATTCAACACAACTGGATGATAGAGTGCGGCGGTATCGAAAGGACATCCGACGGATACGTGGTTCACCCCGAAGAGGCCCGTCGGGGTATCCGTTCCCTCCTGGAAGAGCTGTGTAGAATCCAGGCCGAGGCGAGTCTTTCGGAGGCTGCGGCCTTTCTCGACAGGTGGGCCAGGCCCGATGAGGAACTGAAAAACACCCTGGAGAGTCTCAATGATGTGCCGATAGATCTATTTATCGAATTTGACTGAGGTGAAAGGGATGAAAACGACAGTAAGGGAATTGGGCGGAAAAGGGGGGAGCTTCAGTTTGCCTGAGGGCCTATGGACCGTGGCGTTTCTGCTGCTGTGGGTATTTTTATTAACCGGCTGCGCGACCCACGAAGCGGGATCGGTGGAAGATCCTCCCGGTTTTTTCCATGGCCTGTTGCATGGATTTCTGATTCTCTTCAGCTTCATCGGAAGCCTTTTTACGGATTATGAAATGTATGCGATTCCAAACTCGGGGACCTGGTACAATTTCGGATACCTGATCGGGGCGTCGATTTTCCTCGGCGGAAGCGGTTCCGGTTCCAGGCGGTGCAAATAATCGCCGGGCACCTCGAGTTCACCAACGACCCAAGCTCCGACGCCGTGCGGGTCCGGGACGGAATCATCTCTCCGGCGGACAGACCCGGCCTGGGAGCAGATCTGTAGGGGAGAGCGCAGCTATTCCAATCTCGACAGCCCCTCCAACCACGTGAGCACCGTTCTCAAGCCGGTTCCGCTGGCGCCGGCGGGGTTGTAGTCCCACTCTTTTTCCACGAAAGCGGGGCCCGCGATGTCCAGATGGAGCCATTTGTACCTGTAGCTATCTTCGATGAACTCGCTGAGGAAGAGCCCCGCGCTCATGGCGCCGCCGTACCTGGTGGCGGGGATGTTGGCCACGTCGGCCACCTCGCTTTTTAGTGATTTTTTCAGGTAGGGGTCAAAGGGGAGGGGATGGGCGGCTTCTCCGGATTGAC
Source organism: uncultured Sediminispirochaeta sp. (assembly GCA_964545955.1). Classification (GTDB taxonomy): domain Bacteria; phylum Spirochaetota; class Spirochaetia; order DSM-16054; family Sediminispirochaetaceae; genus DSBN01. Next base: position 1,423 of record CAZJIN010000437.1, on the reverse strand, counting down.
GGGCGGCCAGCAGCAGCCTGTCTTTCATATCATCACTGTGGCCCATCACACCGAAAATATGCTCCCCCAGGGCGATCACGCAGGCACCGGTGAGGGTGGCCATATCGATAATGTAGTCCGGTTCAAAGGTCTGGGCGTGGCAGAGGCAGTCTGCGAGGACCAGTCGACCTTCGGCGTCGGTATTTTTTACCTCGATGGTTTTCCCGTTCAAGGCGGTGAGGATATCGTCGGGACGGTAGGAATTGCCGCTGACCATGTTCTCGGCGGCACCTATAAACACATGGATTTCCACGTCCAGGTTCAGCTTTGCCGCGGCGAGAATGATTCCCAGTGCCGTGACACCCCCGGCTTTGTCCGCCTTCATGGTGGTCATGGAGCTGGTGGGTTTGAGGCTCAAGCCTCCCGTATCGTAGGTCAGGCCTTTGCCGACTAGGGCTACCTTCGCCTTCGGATTGTCGGGATGATGGGAGAGGTGAATAAGACGCGGCGGATTGGCGCTTCCCTTGCCTACGCCGTAAAAAGCCCCCATACCGGTCTCTCTGATCCATTTTTCATCTTTGACTTCACAGGAAATATCGTATTGCGAGGCCAGTTTTTCCGCCATTCCGGCCAGCAATATGGGGGTCGCCTCTTCCGGAGGGGTATTTACAATATCCCGGACCAGGTTCACCGCTTCAGATCTGATCCCGGCTCTTTCAAGGGCCCCCTGCAGATCGGCGAGGTCGAGTTTCTTGTTTGAATATTCATTGGCGGCAATAAAAACTTCTTCGACGCGATGCTCGTCTTTCTTGGTTTTGTAGTTTTCGAACCTGTAGTCCCCGAGGAGGAGACCTTCGCACATTGCTTCGAGGGAGCCGATTTTATCCTGTCCATCCAGGTACCGGCCTATTTTTGCCGTCCTGAAGCTGCCCTGCACGGCCTTCACGGCACGGGCGGCGGCTACACGCAGGTTTACGGGGGTAATGGCTTCCATTGTCACGATCACCTTGCCGCTTTCGGCGAAAAAATAGCTTTCCCCGGCTTCTCCCTTGAACCCGAGGCGCGAGAGAGTCGGACCGTACTTTTTTACCCATTTATGATTCAGGTCTTTGTTGACCACAAAAATAATTTCAAGTTCCGCTTCAACTGATGTGATGTTTTGATCGGATGCACTGATTTTCATATATACCTCCTGATATAAGGCCCGACCTTTACCGTGTCGAACCATGAACATCATAGTATATTTGAAAGCTATGGGGAAAGGGGATTTACTGCTATCCCGACGCAACCTCTCCCGACGCAACCCGCGCGGTTTTGAACTCACTGGTAAAATGAAACTCTATCTCGGGGTAGTCTTCTCTCATGGCGTCAAGCCACCAGATCGACTGGGCAAGGAAAACCGGGTTCTCATCGTGGTCGTACACGATGTCCCTGCCCTTGATCC
>CAZJIN010000436.1:0-2966 GCA_964545955.1 uncultured Sediminispirochaeta sp. | reverse complement strand
AGAGTATCGGCAAGTTTGGCTTAGATTCGGAAACTTCTTCTGGCGGGGAACATGAGTGGCCGGTAAAGAACACAATGGGAAGATCGTGGTTCCGGAGTATTCGGCGCGCTGTCTCGCTTCCGTCCATCCCCTTTCCAAGATCTAGGTCCATCAATATGAGAGAGATATCCCGGTCGGAGCTTATCGCTTCGACGGCCGTCTCGCCGTTGTGTCGGACGACAACCTCGTACCCATTCTTTTTGAGCATTTGGGACTCGGACATGGCGATGAGGACTTCATCTTCGACTAACAGTAGTTTTTTGGACATAACGGCCTATTCATCAATTGTGAAGATATTTAACAAGTATACACGTGATTGTAAGGATATGAAAGAAAATATTTTTTCGTAATTTTGATATTTATACAATATTTGTGCACACTTCTAATGTATAAAAATGAGTATAAGAGGGGAAGTATGAAAATCTAACCTTCAGTCTCGATCAGTCTCGATGTAAATCTCCTTCGAAGGGTGCGGTCATGGGAATAAAATCGGCTCAAACTGACAAAATCCACGGTGGTACTGTATAATATGCCTAGGTTGAAGATTTCATCAGGAGCAGGAAATGGAAAGAAATGAGTTCAGCGAACGCAACTACATCGTCACGGGAGGAACCCAGGGACTCGGATGGGGTGTGGCGGAACACCTTGCTTCCCTGGGTGCAGGTGGTATCGTGATCTGCGGACGAAACAAAAAAAACGGAGAGCACGTGTGGGAACTTCTGGAAGCCGCGGGTAGTGAAGCCCTCTACGTCCAGGCGGACCTGCAGTATGAAGAAGACTGCAGAAAAGTGGTGAAGGAAGCAGAAAAAAAGTTCGGCCCAATCCACGGCCTGGTAAACGCCGCGGGCCTCACAAACAGGGGCACCTTGGAGAGTACCAGTGTCGAACTCTGGGACCTGTTAATGAACGTGAACGCCCGGGCGCCTTTTATCCTTATACAGGAAACGGTTCGCATTATGAAAAAAAACGGAATCCGCGGCAGCATTGTCAACATGATCAGTGACAACTGCCATGGTGGTCAAACTTTTAACATGCCCTACGCCGCATCCAAGGGTGCCCTTGCCACGCTCACGAAAAACCTTGCCCATGCCCTTCTTCAGGACCGTATCCGGGTGAACGGGATATGTCTCGGGTGGATGTACACCCCCCACGAACATGAGATTCAACTCGAGATGGGACAACCGGAAAACTGGCTCGAGATAGTCGAGAAGGAAAAGCCCTTCGGTCGTCTCCTTCGTCCACGGGATCTCGCCTACTTCAGTGAGTATCTACTCAGTGACCGTTCCGAGATGATGACCGGGTCTCTCCTAGACTTCGACCAGAAGGTGATCGGCGGGCTCGATTAATGAGAAAGCTTATACTTCTATGGGAAACCATATGGTAAATACCGTAGTGGGTCTCTTTTGAAACTCATGTAAGGACATGTGGCACTGATGAGAAAAGTGCTACCGTCCCCAATTTCTCAATACTCCCTAATTACACCCCGGTTTCTCAATCTTATCTGAATCTACCAGGATAATCAGCTGTTCCGGCAGGCCATTTAACAGGTTCTGGGGCAAATGAAATCCGATTTTATTGGACAGTTCAATGATAAACGTCAGATGATCATAATCCCAGTTATGGAAATCATCGCGTTCGCATGAAGCCGTCAAGGTAAGAATAATTTCCGCACAGACTTCCCCAAGCTCCTCGGCCTCAAATTGCCCGGCGGCTTCACTAAAAATAGCATCCCCGTCATGTCCTTCCGGCAGATCTTCGAGAAACCTGGATCTCAAAAGGCCGGTACTCTTTTCATCGCCCGCAGCAGAGATACCGCGATAATCTTCAATTAAACCTAGATCAAATTTTCCCATTTTTGCCCTCCCTTCGCTTTTTAAGGTAGTTTTAACATAGTAATAGCGAAAGAAAAGGTCAAATCTGATCGATTGAAAATTGGATAGATTATGCGGGGTTTGCCTTTTCTGTTTTCTCTTAATACCTTAAAGGTAGGAAGTAGAAAAATTGTATGAAAAATAAAAACGAATATCACTCAAAAAACTATTGAACTGGAAAGCCGGGAATGGGATTATCAGGTGAAAAAATTCACCCTGTTACTATATTTTTTTATTAAGGAGAAAAGCTATGAAGAGAAAAGCTGCGGCAATATGGAAGGGATCCATCAAAGAAGGAAAAGGCGCCGTTAAAACCGAGAGCGGGCTTTTAGAAGCCCCCTATTCGTTTAGCTCCCGGTTTGAAGAAGGCAAGGGGACCAATCCTGAAGAACTTATAGGTGCCGCTCACGCGGGGTGTTTCTCCATGGCCCTCAGCCTTATGCTTGGGGAGGCCGGGTATGAACCCGAAGAGATTTCAACCTCTGCAGAAGTGAATATTGAAAAAAAGGGAGACGGTTTTGCCATAACCGGTATCAAGTTACGGACAGAGGCGGTAGTGCCGGATATAGACGAGAAAGCCTTTCTTGAACACGCGGAAGCTGCAAAATCAGGTTGTCCGGTATCCCAGGCTTTAGGTGGAACAAAAATAAGCCTTGAGGCAAGGTTAAAGTAATTATCTATTCTTGTGATTTTTTTTCAGGGGAAAGCGTATAGTGAAAACAGGATACGGTTTCTTTTGTAGTTCTACAGTCCCGCGTAACTGATTTATCAAAGTGGATACCAGCTGCAAGCCCATAGTCGCTGGGTGTTCTAATCCGATTTCTTCGGGAAAGGAATTGCCGGTGTTTGACAGAGTCACGATATACTCTTTGTCTTCTTTTCCTTTAATAAGGGACATGGTAAAGCGGGCTTCCTCAGATGGGATAAATCCATACTTAATTGCATTGGTCGCTATTTCATTCACTATCAAACCGAGGGGAATCACAGTTCCAGTGTGAATACTCACATCTTCAATAGTATTGACTATCTGTAGATCACGGTCGGTGGTAGAGGAGA
>CAZJIN010000435.1:0-2972 GCA_964545955.1 uncultured Sediminispirochaeta sp. | reverse complement strand
CTATTTCGGCGCGCGCAACGTCTCTCCCAACAAGATAACCCTGGCAATCGCGCGGGTTATTATCGTGTCTTCCAGATCTATCAACACCTTGATATGGGCACTTCTCTTCGTAGCAATCCTTGGGCCCGGACCTATGGCGGGGGTCGTGGCAATCGCCTTTCGTTCTATTGGGTTCATGGGAAAACTTATCGGTGAGAGTATAGAGGAAATGGATTGGGGTCCCGTTGAAGCACTGCAATCCTCGGGATCTTCCCAGGGACATATTATCACCTATGCCATCACTCCCCAGATCATGCCCACCTTCTGGGCCGTGGCGATCCTGAGATGGGATATCAACATACGCGAATCAACCGTTCTCGGTATGGTTGGAGCCGGTGGTATCGGGATGCTCTTTCAGGTTGCGATCGACCTGTTCCGATGGAATACGGTTTCCATGGTTCTCGTATCCATCATCGCGGTTGTTCTCTTCGGTGAGGTCGTTACCAGCGTGGTGCGCCGCAAACTGATCTGATTTTCATCGGATCAGTTCACACGAACAATGTCATACCATAAACCGATGAGCAATTGCCATATTTTCTAAGGGTTTGAGGCAAAATCTCATTTTAGAAGTCTCACAGACTTCTAAAATGAGATTTATCTAATTTGACAGCCCCGGATTGGGCTCATCAATAAACCGAATGGATTCGGTATTCCAGATCCTGTATTTCGGAACCGCACGAAGGAGCTGCAATGAAAGCGTGCATGGGCAAGGTTCTGAGGGTAGATTTCGGTTCCCGCAGTATAGAAGAAGAAAAAATTCCTAAGAAAATCTACGATAAAATCATCGGTGGTATCGGCCTCGGGGCCTGGTATCTCTATCGCAATATCCCCGCAGGGCCGGACCCCTTGGGCCCTTACAACATCCTCGGTTTTCTCAGCGGACTTCTCACGGGAACCGGCAGCGTGATAACCAGCAGAGGGATGGCTGTCTGCAAACCTCCCCTCCAGGCGGCTGGGGGGAGACGCGAACTGCGGGGGCAACCTCTCCCCCACCATCAAACAGAGCAGCTACGACGAGATTTTTATGAGTGGTCAATCGGGAGAGCCAGTCCACCTCCTGATCGACAACCATGGTTCAAATCTTATTGACGCCGCCCACCTTTAGGTGCTCAACATCATCGAAACCGAAGAGACCCTCATTGCCGAATACCGGAGCGAAAAATTCGGAGTCCGGAAAAAGCCCGCCGTGGCAGTGATCGGACCCGCGGCGGAGAAACTCTCCCTGATCTTGGGGATCTCCAACGATCTCGGCCTCTTCGCCGCCCGCTCAGGGGTAAGCACGGTGAGAATTCGAAAAAACTGAAGGCACTGCTCCTGGCCGGTACCCGCCGGATCTCCTGTGCCGATCCTGCCGGAATGAAGGCAATCTCGAAAGTGTACAGCGCAAAGGTTCACCGGCAGAACTGGCCCGTCCTGGTGAAGGGCAATACCCTGCCCCTCCTCGGCAAGGCCCTGGGCATAAAAATAGACGGTCCACTGGATGCGATGATAACTACGGGAATCTTCAAAAAATGGAGAACCATCTACAACAACACCGCAGGGACGGTAAACGGCGACTCCCCGATCAAAAACTGGGACGGTTCGTTAATCGACTACCCATCTTCGAGTTATCAAAAACTAAACCCGGACAGGATCCTTGAACGGGAGACGGGAAAATACCACTGCTACTCCTGTGTCCTGGGCTGCGGAGAAATCTGCGACATCAGTGATCTCGTCCCGGAATCAAAGCCTTTCCACAAACCCAAGTACGAGACTAACTGCGCCTTCCGACGGGTGATACTCAACGACGATCTCGACTCTATCTACATCATAAACGACCGCTGCAACCGTGGGGGCATCCATACCATTTCCGCCGGCCACGCCGTAGCCTTCACCATCGAAACCTTCGAGCGGGAGCTGATCGGGCTCGAGTATACAGGTGGTATCGAACCACGATGGGGCGACAGCCGAGCTGCCCTTGAGCTCATCGACAAAATCATCTTCCGAGAGGGCATTGGAAACCTCCTGGCCGACGGCACGAAACGGGCCGCCGATCGCTTGGGTCCGGAAGCTGCCGAGCTCTCAATCCACGCGTGAGGCCAGGAACCGGGTCTTCACGACTCCATCTTCGATCCCATATTAGGGGCCCACCGCAGTGCCGACCCCACCCCAGGACGTCACACCATAGGAGCGGGGCTCTACTTTACCACCTCCCACCTCTGGGAAAAGGTATCCGGGCAACGAAATTAACCCTTCCCTACCCCAAATCACAGGAGTACCTAGCGGACGAGAGGAACGCTCTGAAGACAAAGGCGAATTCCTGCTACAAGGCACTTACCGATGCTGCTGGGGGCTGTATGTTCGCCATGACCACGGGGGTGCAGCACTGGAAGATTTTGGAATAGCTCAACCTGGCCACCAGTCGAAGCCTCAGCACCGACGAATACATTGCCATCGGCCTTCGTATCCATACTCTACGTCAGCTTTTTTAACGTAAAACATGGCATCAACCCCCGCAGCTTCAAAATGCACAGAAGTATGGCGGGGACCCCGCGCCTCGTCCCGGTCTTCGACTTCAATCTCTTCATGACCTGCGGGGTTTGCGTCATGGCCTGCCCCTTCAGGTGGATCAAAGTCTCCGAGGGCGGCGTGGACCGCTGCGGCAAGATGTACCCCCGACTGGATTCCCCGGACACCTGTACTGGCTGTAAGATCTGCATGAATGCCTGAACCCTCTCTTGCTTCAAGGATATAAATTGATTATATTCTAAATATATTCTTGGAGAAAAGGGAGATACTCATGCAGATACGCTGGCTGGGACACGCGGCATTCGTGATAGAAGGCAAGGGACTGAGAATCATCACCGACCCCTACGATCCCGAAATCACCCACCTCGAGCCGATTGATGAGTCGGCTGATGTGGTTATCAGGAGCTCCGGTGACGATCGTGCAC
>CAZJIN010000434.1:0-2973 GCA_964545955.1 uncultured Sediminispirochaeta sp. | reverse complement strand
CCATCAGGTAGGCTTCATCGATACTCTCTCCATCTTCCACCGCTTGTTCGTATTCTGCATAGGAATTGTAGGGGTCCGGTGCCGCCGTCTCGCCGGCATTGTATTGCTCTTCGGTGAACCTCTCATCGAGGATATCCTGCTTGATCCCGTCGTTTTTCAAGTGTTCAATGTTGAAGTCCACCCCTCCGGACCATCTTCGGTCCATCAACCAGCTTGTCTGGTAGGAAAAATTGAGGTTCTGGGTCGTTCCGGACATTTCAGTTCCGATGGAAAACTTCTCTCCCAGTCCGCGAAAGTTGTTGTCGGTCCATTTGAGAAAGCCGATAATCGGAAACTGTCCCGCCTGACCGGTGAAGGTGATTCCAAAGTTAATGTTGGTGGTCTTTGCCTCTTCCACGTTCATCACCAGGTCCATCAGTCCTTCGGCGCTTCCGAAGGGAGTCTCCGGGGTCACATTGGAAAAGAGTCCCGTGTTGTAGAGATTGCTCATCCCCTGGATGACCTTCTCCTTGCTGAAAATATCACCCGATTCAAGGGGAATCTCACGATAGATAACCCTGTCTTTCGTTTTTTGATTGCCCTTGATAACGATATTCTCTATATGGGCGCGACCTTTTTCTATGATGTTTATAACAAAGGAAATCGACCGTTCCTCTTCATTTCGCTTTTCCTGCTGGGAAATCGAGTTGTAAATGTACCCGTCGTTGTAATATATATCGCTGATACGGGTAAAACTCTGCTGGAGCTGGTTTAGATTCAGGACTTCCCCCTGTTCAAGACTCACTCGGGCCTGGAGTTCTTCATCACTGAAGAGCTGGTTGCCGTTGAACTCAATACCGTCGAAGGTCCACTGAGCTCCCTCCTCTATAAAAAAAGTGAGGGCAATGAAATTTTTTGATTCTTCGGTTTCAACCACCTCGCGTACCACGTCAACTACCTTCGCGTCTATGTATCCACGTTCGTGGTAGTATTGTTCAATCGAGGCCCTATCCTGTTCGAGCTGGTTTTGTTTAAAAACCCCGCTGTTGAAAAAGGACTGTTCTTTGGAAACGAGTTGTTTCTTTAGAGTGCCGTCGGGGGCGAAGTTGTTACCTGAGAATCCTATGGTCCTTATTCTCGTCTGAAAGCCCTCTTCGATTTTAAAAATAACCTGTACGGTATTTTCCTCTTTGTTCTCCTCGGTCTCGGATGCAACGGTGATATTGGAAAACCCCTTTTCCAGGTAGAGATCACGAAGGGCATTTTCATCCACATTGAGTTTGTTTTTTGTGAGGATGTCGTCCCGCTTCAGGAGGATTGTATCGAGAATTTCGGAATTTCGAATATTGCGATTTCCTTCTATCTTTATTTGATCGATAATCGGACGTTCCCGTACGTTAAAAAGGAGAACCAACTCCTCCCGTTGCGCTGTTCTCGGAACTGCCTCCGCTTCGATGAGAGAAAAATAGTTCAACGCATACAGCTTGCTCTGTAGATCCATAAAAAGACTACGGTTGTACTTTTGACCCAAAAAAGGCTCCACTATGGGGGCCAGTTCACCTTTGGATACATGGTTCAAACCGTCGAACTGTACATCAACGATAGGTTTATCCATGTACCAGGAATCCGACTCCTGAGCGAAAAGACCGCCGGCAAGCAGGATAGTTAAGATAAGTGCAAAGATGCGTATACGCATGTCATCTCCTTAAGATTCGTTGTTTCAATATGAGTGGTCCCAGGAAAATCCCAGACTTGTATTTTCCAGGCTGTTCAGGGGCTCCTCAAAATCGGGGTTCACGGAAAAGTTGAGCAGAAAAAACGGCGTTTTCCATTCCAGCCCGACCTCAAGGGTCAGGTCTAACTCATCCTCTACGAAAACTCCCGCGGTAATCGGTTCCTGTCTTATTTGAAGCATCGCCTCAAGAAACAGATCGTTTCCAAGGTACTTTCCCAAAAACAGGGTGGTGTTGTCAAGGTACTGACCGAGGGATGCGTTCGCTCCGGGGTCCTGGGTGATATTCTGGTTGAGCACCCTCTCCAGGATTACATTCTGAATCATCTGCGTTCTTATGGAAAAAAGGTCCAGCTTGAACACATCCTTCATTTGCTGTTCGAAAGACCTGACTATACTGAACTGGCTGAACAAGTCGCCGATCAATATCAGCGCCGAAGTGAGCTCCCCCTGGGGTCGGTTGAACTGTGTATTCAGGTTGGTCCCGAGAATCGAGGCTATTTCGACGGTGCTGAGTGGGGGGCTTGATTCAAACCGAGGGGTAAAAGAACTCAGGGGTTCATTGTCCACCAGAAGGGAGATAGTCACGGGACTTCCGCTGTTGTCGATCTCTCTGATCTGAGCATCAACCTGAAGAAGGGGGTCAAATTTGTTTTCACTTTCGTTGAATACAATGGTTCCCTCTTCGATATAAAAATTCCTCTGAAAATAGTAGAGTTGACCACTTTTCAGATCGACATCTCCTTTTAAAGTAAATTTGGAGGTAATACTATCATACTTCACGGAAATTTTCTGATTTGTATCGGAAAAAGCCTGAAGTATAGGAAGATTTTTTCGCGGCCAGAGAAATTCGATCCTTCGTCCGGTGGTGAGGTTTAGATCCACCTCCAGGGGTTTTGTAGGGAGTTCTATGGGGGCATTTCGACTCTCTTCAAGGGTTATTATACAATTCTGAGCGGTAAGGTTTCCATTGATCACGCTCTTTTCGGAGGTCATGGCGAATTGAAAAGTGCCATAGGCGTAACCGTCTATATTTAGTCCCGATGTGGGATTTCGAAACAGGACCGGGAGGGGTTGCTCCTGGAATGCCTCTACATTGATATCTATCGTATTCAGATTCCAGCGGTCGAAACTGAAGCCCCCGCTCAACAGGGCGGCCCCTCCACCTACCTTTATCTTCACCGGATCTACACGGGCTTCTTTCTGCCGGAGTATGATATTAGTTGAGAAAGGATCGATTTGTCCCTTCACGTACTGTACCT
>CAZJIN010000433.1:0-2979 GCA_964545955.1 uncultured Sediminispirochaeta sp. | reverse complement strand
ACCGTCAGCGCCCCCTCGAAAAAGGGGAGATCGAGGCAATCCTGGCCGCCCTGAAGAATCGACCTTCGCTTGTTTCCGCCCTCAGACCGGTGGTATGGAAGCTCAACGGGAACTTGCTCGAACTGCGCTGCGATACCAACTATTCGGTAAGGAAGCTGAAAGAGGAAGTTGCCGCACTGAAGCCGGTCACGGAAAAAATCCTGGACTGCGCCCTGCGGATAGAATTCCTCGTGCAGTCGAGCGGCGATGAAGACCCATCGGAAGATAACGAGGATTCCCAGGTCGATCTGGTAAAAAAAGTATTTCGAGGAAAAATTATCGAGGGAGCAGACAATGAACCCAATGGATCTTTTTAAAAACCTTCAGAACCTTCAGTCCCAGTTTGGAGACATGCAGGAAAAGCTGAAAGATATCCAGGTCACCGGTACTTCCGGTGGAGAAATGGTGCGCATCGACATGAACGGACAGATGCAGGTCACGGGTATCCATATCGAACCGGAAGCCGTGGATCCCAAGGATGTTAAAATGCTGGAGGACCTCCTTCTGGCGGCTTTTCACAACGGCTCCGAAAAGGTAAAGGAAAAACTCCAGCAGGAAGCCGGCAACCTGACCGGGGGTCTCGACCTTCCGCCGGGTTTTATGGGGAACTGAAAGTGACGATTCTCGAGAAGCTGATAAAAAATTTTTCACGACTCCCCGGCATCGGCAGAAAAAGCGCCGCTCGGATCGCCTATTGGCTCCTCAAATCGGACCCCAACATCGCCCGACAGTTGGCGGAGCAACTGCGGACCCTTCACAGCTCTATCATCAAATGCTCGGTGTGCGGCAACTATACCGAGCAGGACCCCTGCGCCATCTGCAGTAGCCCCAGCCGCAACCCCGAACTCCTCTGTGTGGTTGAACAGCCCCAGGATGTGCACATTATTGAGGAAACCGCAGAGTTCGACGGACTCTACCACGTCCTTGGCGGGGCCATTTCTCCGATGGACGGAATAGGTGCCGATGACATTTCCATCTCCAGCCTGATGCGCCGGGTCACGGAAAAACCGGTCAGGGAGGTCATCCTCGCCACCAACCCCACCGTTGAAGGCGATACCACCGCCCTTTATATCCAGCGAATGCTCAAGGAACTGGGTATCTCTGTCTCCCGCCTGGCCTCCGGTCTGCCCGTCGGAGGGGATCTTGAATATTCCGACCGTATGACCCTGGCCCGCAGTTTCAAAGGCCGCACGGTGATGTAATACCGCCGGCAGGGATACCGGGAAAACGCCCGGCAAAACGCCCGCCAGTACATCCGCCCACGGTTCGCCCCCCGGCAGCCCCTTTTCCCTATCTTCTTTTCCCTATCCCTCTTTCTATTTTTTCCTCCGATCCTCCTCGAGCTGGTCGAGAAGGGTCCTGAGACGGTTCAGGTGAGTCCCCCGCCAGAAGACCTTGCCGCAGGATTCACAAATCCGGTAGGTATGGCACCATTTGCGGACTCCCGGCGGTATTTTTTGCTTATGCTCCTCCCATTCGGGGCCCTCCATGGTAAGAACCTTCAGAAATCCGTTACAGGCAACGCAGCGACTGAAGGGGCGGAGTTTCGAGTAGAGATCGAGACGGGCGACCACTTCACGTACCTGTTCGTCGGGATGGGTTTTTTTTACGTACAAGCCGCGGCTCACGTTTTTTCGCATGAGCAACTGCCGGTCCCTGGTGAGGAGGATGAGCTCCTCCTGCTCGGAACGCGCGGCGAGGTAGGGATCGTCGGCCCTGTTTCCGTACTCCGTATAAAACCCGAGGATCCTCAATCGCCTGGCAAGGGTCCCAAGATGGACGTCCGCGAGAAAACGAGGATCCCTCAGAGGTTCTGGACGAAGGTGGTTCAGTGAATCGATATCCAGGCGTTCGAATACAGGATATACGGAAATGTAGTCCCCCTCCCGCACCTGATAGGAAAAATCAACCGACTCGCCGTTCACAAGAATGAGATCGACCTCCACATGGGGTATGGAGAAGGATTCCACCAGGTCCTTCACCGTTTGACCGGGGCTTGTCTCAGCCAGGAGGGCCTGTTTACGCTGTTCTTTTTTTAGAAAAAAATTCAGTTCTTCATAAAACCTGATTGAAACGGCCATCACCGGTCACCCATCACCCGGAAGCGGAGGAGGTAGCGATGGAGGAGGACCGGTTAATGGACAACTGGTTGACCCGGAAAGATCGGAGACGGTTGAGTGCCGCTGCGAGTTCCAGGCGACGTATCCTGACCAGGTCTCCGGGATACCTGCCGCTCGCGGGGCCGGAAAGCACGTCGAGCCCATCATGATCCAGGGCCACTATGATTCGATCGAGGATTTCCCTGAGTGACCGTCGTCCATCCATATGTTCTCCGGCGATGATCATCGCTGCGGCGATAGACCGGGCCTGTCCCGGGTGGATCAGCTGTTCCACGGCGGTGAGATCGATTCGCTCGGTCCCAAAATCAATAATTCGGGGACCGCGGATATTTATCTTTACATCCCGTCTCCCCCGGCTGGGATCGATTCCCGAGGGGATTGGGGCTCTTTCAACAAAGGTACCGAAGCTGTCACCCCCCTCGCGGGCACGTTCGCTACGGTATTTTTCCGCGATCCTACGGGCATCATTGGTAACATCCCGGGGCACATAGGCGTTCATCCCGATCACCAGGTCGGCCACGTCGAAATAGTCACCGGAACCGCCGATGACCAGCAGGGTGGAGACCTTTTTTTCCAGAAAAAGGTGACGGACCTTGTCTATGAAGGGCGTGATCGGTTCGAGCTCCTTGGAAACCAGCTCCTGCATCCGATGATCCCGAATCATGAAATTGGTCGCGGAGGTGTCCTCGTCGATCAGGAGGGTGGAAGCTCCGGCCTCCACCGCCTCGATGATGTTGGCGGCCTGGCAGGTGCTGCCGCTGGCGTTTTCGCTGCTGGAGGAGTCCGTGTCCCGGCCATAGGGAAGGTTTGAAATAAAAGG
>CAZJIN010000432.1:0-3024 GCA_964545955.1 uncultured Sediminispirochaeta sp. | reverse complement strand
GCCGCCGACATCGGACCCGCCGTCTCAAAGGAGGAGGTACAAAAGGCCGAACAGGAGGGCGTACCGATTCTTTTCAACTGTGCCACCGGGCTTTTTGATCTCGAGTATCTCAGTCGTAACATCGACAGGATCTCCGAGACGCTTCCTACCCGTTTCTCCGACCAGAACAAGGACGCCGGATCTTATTCCCAGGCCGAACAGATCACCTGGGAAGTAATGGGCCTCATGGACAATCCCCTGATCCTGGCGGTACACAAGTACGATCGTTTCCTGGCATCAAAACTCCTCCTTGAAAATCTCATGACCAGCGGAACAGGGCTCACCCACCCGGACTACCCCGAGGATTTTAAACCCATCGCCGAACACCTACATGCCGGTCTGACCCGTCTGCTGTCCGGTCCCTACGGACTTAAGCTCCGCGGAGATTGCTGGGTTCCGCTCAAGAAGGAGGAGCTATGAAGGAAAAACTACCGAAAGAGGACGAACCACGGGATCTTTCCGATGAATTAAGAAAAAAAATCGTTGCACTTGACCACATTGATTTTGAAAAAGGGGGAGGACTGGTTACCGTGGTGACCCAAGAACACGAAACCGGCCGCGTGCTGATGGTGGCCTATGCCGACAGGAGGGCCGTAAAAAAAACCCTGACCACCGGTTTTGCCCATTACTACAGCCGTAGTCGAAGAAGCCTCTGGATGAAGGGGGAAAGCTCCGGTCATACCCAGGAAATTGTGGAGATCCGTGTGGATTGCGACAACGATGCACTGCTGTACACGGTCCACCAAACCGGTCCTGCCTGCCACACAGGCGCTCACAGCTGCTTCTTCCGCAGCTTCGAACAGTTTGTAACAGATCCGACCAAGTATTAAGTGTTCTCGGTCCTTGAGCCACTGGACCGGGCCTCAAGCCCGGGAATTATGTAGAAGTCGGGTCGGACTGTACAGGCATCCTTTTTATTCAGAGACCGCGAGGTTTTTCATCGGTTTGACAATACTCAGAGAAGAAGTGAGCATCTGTTGCATACGCGCGGCGATCGAGTTGCGATCCAGACCACTTATCTCAATCAGTTCATCCCGGGTTGCGTGAGGAAAGAATACATCAGGCACACCGGCCCAGGAAAACTTCAAATCAAGTCCGTGTCGATGCACCATACCGGCCACCTGTTCGCCGATTCCTCCTGCCACCGCTCCGTCTTCCACCATAAATACCTTCGAATACCGGGACATCACCTCACACAGGTATTCTTCATCGAGGGGCTTGATAAAACGAAGATTGTAGTGATCCACCCCGATCCCGCGGGTTGCCAGGATATGGGTCGCCTCACGGGCCTCCTGAAAAAGCCCGCCCACCGAGATCAACAGTATCTCTCCGTCATCCCCTTCTGTGATCACACCCCTTCCCATTTCAATCGGCATCTCGAGAAGGGAAAAGGTATCCGGACAGTTGGCTTTTGGATATCTCATCATCACCGGGCCCTTTTCCAAACGAAGAGCCCAGTTAAGCATAAGATCCATCTCTACGTTGTCCGCGGGAGCGAGAAAGCTCAAACCAGGAACCGATTTGAAGAGGGGAATGTCGAACAGTCCCTGGTGGGTCTCTCCGTCACCGGATACCAATCCGGACCGGTCCATCGCTATCACCACGGGTAGTCCCGGAATCGCGACATCGTGGATAACCTGGTCTACCGCTCTCTGCATAAAGGTCGAATAAATCGCCGTTACAGGCTTCATACCTGCAATGGCAAGTCCCGCCGAAAACGTAACGGCATGCTGTTCCGCGATGCCCACATCGTAGAAACGTTGTGGAAAGTGTTCCTTATAGTAGGAAAGACCCGTCCCATCACCCATCGCGGCACTGACGGCGACCACACGTTCATCCCCCTTCGCCGCATGAACCAGGGAGTGGGCGAAAGATTCGGTATAGGTGAGGGAGCTCTTCTTTTCCACCTTGTCGTCCATATGGACCATCGGTGAAACACCGTGAAAACGCGAAGGGTTGTTCTCCGCCTTCTCGTAGCCCTTGCCTTTCTGAGTAACCACGTGGACCACCACGGGTTTGTTGATGTTTTTTACCCTTCCCAGGACCTTCGTCAACCTCGATATGGAGTGTCCGTCAATCGGCCCAATATACTCGTAGCCCATTTCACTGAAGATCGTCTCCTTCAGAATTGCGGCTTTGATGGTCCGTTTCAGACGAACCATCAGGTCATAGAGTTTGTAGCCCAGAAAGGGAATGCCCTGGATACCACGATCGATTTTTTCTCGAATGTACTGATAAAAGGGGGTCACCGTGAGACGGCTGACATAGTTTGAAAGCTTGCTCAGGTTGGAATTAATCGAAATTCCTCCGATATTTTTGTTGATGGACATATTGTTGTCGTTGTAGATGATGATGAGGTCTTTTCCGAGGTGCCCGGCATAGTTGAGACCCTCATAGGCCATTCCACCGGTGAGAGCACCGTCACCAACTACGACAATTACCTTGCCTGAATCATGGAGATGACGCTTCCCCGTGAGGGCACCGATCCCGGCTGAAACAGATGTTGAGGCATGACCGGTTTCGAGAATATCGTGGGGGCTCTCACTGCGTTTCGGAAAGCCCGACAGGCCACCCTTCTGCCGGATCGTGTCGAACTGATCATTTCTCCCAGTGAGAATTTTGTGGGTATAACACTGATGACCGACATCCCAGAAGATCATGTCCTTCGGAGAATTAAAAACCCGGTGTAGCGCCAGGGTGGGCTCCACAACCCCGAGATTGGAGGCCAGGAGGCCCCCTGTAGAGAGAACTACACTGATTATTCTGTCCCTTATTTCCTGGGCGAGCTGGGGAAGATCTTCCTTCCTGAGTCGACGAAGGTCTTCAGGGGAATGAACACCTTGTAAAATCCTGATTCCGTTCTTATTGGTGTTTATTTTCATATACAACCTCACAATATTCGTACTTTTTAATATAGTTTAAAATATACAAAATAACAAAATTTTTTTCTTGATCTATTTACTTATTTTTAGTATCTGCAGCACC
>CAZJIN010000431.1:2444-3032 GCA_964545955.1 uncultured Sediminispirochaeta sp. | reverse complement strand
TAATCCAGCCCGGCATCCATACAGAACTTTATATTCTGTGGAATCGCGCCATGTTCTCCGCACAAGCCCGTGGATAGACCTGGTCTGGTCATCTTGCCCCGCCTCACCGCCGTTCCTATAAGCTCTTTCACATTCCGATCAAGGAGTTTGAACGGATTTCCACCGATAATATCAAACAAGGTGTAATCGGGCATAAAGGAGGTGTAATCATCTCTGGAGAGACCGATAGTGGTTTGGGTGAGGTCGTTTGTACCAAAGGAGAAGAACTCCGCGTAGCGGGCAATCTCACCCGCTGAGAGGGCGGCTACCGGCAGCTCTATCATCGTCCCAAAGCGGTGTTCCATGGGTTTTTTCTCTTTTAGCCTTGTCCGTACTTCACCCTCTATCCCGGAAAGCCCTTTGTAATGGCGTCCTTCTATTTTCTTTCCGTGAACTATGAGCTTGAGTTCATCCGCGTTCATGATGAGGGGGATCATTATCTCGGGATATACCTTTATTCCCCCTTTTCGGGCCTTAAAAGCGGCTTCGAAAATCGCCTCAACCTGCATTTCGTATATTTCGGGATAGGACACCGCGATCCGACACCCC
>CAZJIN010000431.1:0-2434 GCA_964545955.1 uncultured Sediminispirochaeta sp. | reverse complement strand
AGGGCCGACGCCAGGGACTCTACTTTTTTTTCGGTGATTCCCTTTTTTCCCGCCTCGTTCTGGAGATACCCGACGAAGGCCTTCGTCTGTTGCTTGTTGTGAGGCAAAAATTCATGGAGTGGCGCGTCAAGAAGACGAATAGTAACCTCTTTGCCGTCCATCTCTTTGAAAATGCCGAAAAAATCATCCTGCTGCATTTTTTTAAGCTGCTTCAGGACCTTGCGTCGCTCCTGTTCATTCTCAGAAAGAATCATTTGGCGAAAAACGTTGATACGCTCTTCCTTGAAAAACATATGCTCTGTTCTGCACAGACCGATTCCCTCCGCACCGAAGAGTACCGCCAGCTGCGCGTCCCGCTCTTTGTCCGCATTGACCCGCACATGAAAGCCGTCCATGTTCTTTTTGACTATTTCCACAAAATCAAGAAGTCCCGATTCTTTCGGATCCGGTTCAATCAGTTCAGCCTCGCCGAAATATATATTCGGCTCGCCGTAGTGGGGAACCTGTAGGGTGATCAGATCTCCCTCTTTCACTGAATACTTTCCGATTTTTGCGCCCGTTGAGGTAAACTGGAGTCCCTGGTGAACCAGGGACACTTTGCCGTACTGACGGGCCACTACGGAGGCGTGAGCGGAATAACCGCCCTCGGATGAAAGCACCCCGGTGGCAACCTCTATGGCCTTTACATCCTCGGCGAAGGTGGAGGGCATACAGAGGATCATACGGGTATCCTCACCCTTCTGCTGGGCATTTCTGTAGGCTTCAAGAAGACCGTCGGTTGAAAAATAGATGTGCCCAATAGCCGCCCCGGGTGCTCCTGAGACACCGCCTGGAACACATGAAAACTTTTTCACGGAGTCCGGCTGAATAATCGGGTGAAGAATCTCATTCAACTGGTCCGGCTTTATTCCGTGAATGAGGTCTGATGAAGAGATTACCCTTCGTTTAAACAGACTCAACAACATCTGTATATCGGCCTGGGTTGATTTGTTAAGCAACGGACGCTGATCGACAAACCAGAGCTTTTTGTTCTCTATTGTAAAACGTATACTTCGAATCTCCCTAAAATGATCCTCCACGGTTCGTGCGGTCTTTTGCAGTTCCTTGACATACCTTGGAGAAAGCTTTAGGACATCCTGCCCCTTTCGTGCTTCTGAATCGAAGGTGTCCGGAAAATACCAACCGTGGATTTCCCCTTCTCCAGTCACTGGATTTCGGGTGGTATATTCCCCGCTGCCGCTGTCCTGGCCGTAGTTTCCGTATACCATTGGAGAAACCAGCAACGCGGCGTCTTCATTGTCCAGCTCATCGATGCTGAGAAGATAACTGATTCTTTTCAGACAGTAAATAAGCTGCTCATACGCGTCCACAAAGAACTCTTCAGGCAGGAGGGGACGCAGTTCGGAAAGGGTCTTCTTCAGGACCGAAACCTTCACTCCGCTGTTGAGGGTTTTTTCAAGGGCGTCAATCTTTTCCGCGTATAGCTTGATTCCTTTGTTATCGTTTTTCAGTTCAGTTATACGTTTTTCTACCTGGAACAAACCATGAATCAGAAACAGCAACTCGTGGATACCGAAATACTCGTCCACATATTCGATAAAACCGGGCAGGGTTGTATCGGTCAAACCAAAATTGTGTAGATTCGGATAGTTTACAATGGCAAGGTTGGGACTGATTACGACCTTCATGAGAAGGGGGTTCCTGGGATCGTTGAACTTTTTTCCGGTCTCCTTTTCACATTTCGCTATGTTTTTCTTTATATCCCCTGCAATGTCATGGGAATCAAGATGCGCGGCGATCTTTGAATCGAGAATAAACCCGGGAACAATTGGCAGGTCCAGTCCTGCAAATTCCATTGCCTGTTTTCCCCTCAGTCCGAAGCGCTCCCAGATCTTTTTATCCTTTACATAGTTATTGCGGCTGTAAAAATGAATCGACTTCTCCATACATTCCCCCTCAGAACAGATTCAAAACGGTATTAACCGGAAAACGAAGAAAAGCCTCGAACATGGGACTCGCGCCCTGCTTGAGGTACCTTTGAAGCTTGGCAACATCCTGTATTTGCTCTCCTGAAATCGCTATCAGGATAGCACTTCCGTGCTTTACCTTACCCCATTTGAAAAGAGAATGTATATCATGGATTCTTTCACCATCATAGTAGATATTTACCTCGAGGTCGGGATGTTTCGCGTTGTAACTCTGAATTATTTTTTTCCAGGCTTCCACATTCCCATTGTGGAAAAGTTCATTTGTAACAGGTATGGAATAAAAGGGTGTCATTCTGCGTTTTTTTTGCTCGATATCGACAGATTTCTCCCGTGCCGGCGGGGCACTCTCTTCTTCAAGCTCCTCCCGGGATTCATCCTTCTCTTCTTTCCCTTCTTCCCCTTCTTCCCCTTCCAAGATTTCTTCCTCTTCTTCTATCCTAAAGTGC
>CAZJIN010000430.1:0-3037 GCA_964545955.1 uncultured Sediminispirochaeta sp. | reverse complement strand
GAAGAATATCACATTCTATATATATGTAAAGTTAATTATGTTACGCTACACTAGGGAGGCGGGAACAATGAGAAAGAAGAAGATCACGCGATCAGAGGGCCACATGAAGAGGAGGGCCGTTTCATGGATTGTGAAGATTCTCCTCTTGGTAGGTATCGTGTCGATGGCGGCCATCGGTCTGTACGCGCGGATCTGGGAATTGCAGCAGCCGGAGATTATCATGGAAGAGGTGCAAGTGTCCCAGCTATTGCCGTACCGCAAGGGAGGTGGGGACCTCCACTGGAGTCTCAACGGCATGAGGGTGTATGTCAGGGAGGTCGGCCAACCGATTGATTTCCCGCTGAAGCGGTGGAATGACGATATCCAGGTCGGTGACCGGGTTCACCTCACCGTTCGCAGGAGTTTCTTCGGAGACGAACTCGACGGGCTGGAAATCTCCAAGGTGCGGTGATACGGTGATACGGTTTCAGGGCATAAGAAAACAAGGATGATGAAGTCTCTTGGAGATATTACCGCCCGGGCGCTCTATGCGACGGGGGCGGCCTCTCTTTTCCTGAAACAGGCGGTAGAGGGAAGAGCTCTCATCCTCGCGTATCACCACGTGATCCCGAGGAGGCTGATCCGGGAAAACCGTCTGATGACGGGGATGTACCTCTCGGCTGAGTCCTTCGAGGGACACCTCGACTGGTTGACGCGGCACCTGAGGATTGTCCCCCTCACAAAAATTGTCGAGCTGATACGGAGCGGTCTGCGGTGGAAAGAGCCCCTCTGCGCGGTCACCTTTGATGACGGGTGGAAGGATGTCCACGATCATGCTCTCCCCCTGCTGGAGAAATACAGTGCCCCGGCAACGGTCTTTTCGGTCGGCAGTATGGTAGATTTACAGGGACCTGAAGATCTTGACAGTGTTTTTGAAGCAATGCAAATGACTGATAACCTTAGCAATGCAGCTGTATCTGGTGTTGCTGAGATCGATGCGTTGATCAGATCGGATACAATCCAAAACCGGGTGGAAAAAGCTCGGCAGGTAATTGACCGGTTCAGGGAACTCTCATATGACAGATATAAGGAAGCCTGCACGAACATGAACAGATATCTCTACGATACCTTTGACCTCGATTCGATCAGATGGAAGTATAGAACCATGTCGTGGGACAATATGCGGGAGATGCAGAGACATGGAATTGACTTCGGATACCATTCAAAAACACATCCTATGCTGACGAAAGTGTCTGATTCATTGTTGAGAAACGAAATTGCTTTTCCTTTTAAAGAATATAGGGTGGAGGGGATTTCTCTCAAACCTATATTTTGTTATCCTGATGGAAAATTCAACGCTGAAACGATATCAGGGCTTAAAGATGAAGGATATGCAGGTGCCGTGACACTTCAGAAGGGATATAACGATTCTGAAACGGACCCGTTTCTTCTAAAGCGGGTAAATATTCACGACGGAAATGGTGGGGAAAAAGCTAGGTTTATTAGCTCGATAGGGATTCAAAACAGATAATATCTTCTGATAATAAGCACTCAGGGCCTACCTGCCCGGTCGATTCGGAGTTCGTACGAATCAATATTGGCAGCGAAAAAACAGAGCCTTTGAATTCGCAAGGAGAAATATATGCGTTTGAGGAAAGTCTTATTTAGGAATTATCTTCGGATTGAAGATTTTTTTAGGACAAAAAACTTGGCGGGTATCAGATCATTTCTCATGATACTGCTATCGGTTTTTTACCAAGACAATTATAGACGATTGGAGATATACGAACAGTATTTAGTGAACTTTCGAAACACCAAGTTCAGAAAAAAAATAATTCGGCATGCTCTGAAGGTTGCAAAACAATATATCAGTGACATTCCGAATGTTTTAAAAGGACCGGAATTAATTCGTCATACTGCCATAATTAAGCGAAGCAGAGGAACGCAGGAAAGAGGAATCCTTCTCGTTTCATTTGAAAATGAACTATTGAAAATCGTTTCCGCGCCTTCATTTTCGCAGATAGAAAAGAATTATCAAATTATTTTCATTCCTAGCTGGCAGCCTTTTTACAGTGCTCCGCTGTTCTTATTGGCCGCAAAAGCGGAATATGACTTTTTCATAATGCCATCCTCCTTCTCAGATATACCTTTATCCGAAGAGCTAGGAGATAAGTGTCTTGCTATACCGTTTCATGCTGCGAGTTGGGTCAATGAAGATTTTTACTCTGATCATGATGTACAGAAGAATGTCGACATTGTTATGATAGCAAATTTTAGTAAGTACAAGCGACATTGGCGATTGTTTGAAGCACTAAAAGACCTTTCTGTGGACTTGGAAGTTTGCCTTGCGGGGGTTCCTCTCCGTTCACGTACAAAAGAGTCCTTACTTCAAGAGGCGGAGGCATTTGGTGTCCAAGGTAGAATTCGCATTCTCGAGGATCTTGCTGATCATGAAATTAAAAATTTGATGATGAGGGCAAGAGTATTTTGTGCCCTGAGCCATAAAGAAGGGTCATATGTTGCGGTAGCGGAATCTTTAGTGGCAGGGACTCCGGTTGGAATGTATAAAAATGCACTTATTGGTACAAGGGCATATATCAATGACGATACGGGCATATTTTTTGAGCCCAATAAGCCTTTAGCCCCCCAACTGATAAAGTTTATAGATATTTCAAGAAATATGGACCCCTCTAAATGGGCTCGGGCTAATATTTCAGCCCGAATAAATAATAGAAAATTAAGTCAGATCTTTAGGAAGCACGCTCTTTCCAATAATGATGAATGGAATTCAGATATAGATCCTTCTTATGCTAAGCGATTTGATCTTTATTATTATCAGGGTGAAAACACGGAAAGGGAATATGCGAAAGAATATAAAGAGTTTAAAGAAAGGTACAACCTGTACATTGAAAGACCAAATTACTAGTATTGCACCTAAACCGTGTGGAAATTGTTTCAAATGATTCAACTCATTTTTACGGCCTTTGATGACGAGGTTTAGGGTTATGCGGTCGTAGACAGAATACCACGGGTTTACCCGTGGATGAATGAGCCCGGC
>CAZJIN010000429.1:0-3053 GCA_964545955.1 uncultured Sediminispirochaeta sp. | reverse complement strand
GGAGGAAGTGGACCGTGAGACATAGTATCTGCTTGCGTCGGTGGCGGAACTCCAGCTCACTCGGACATATCCGGTATAGCTTCCGTCGGTGGAGCTTACCCCGGTAGGCGGGCTCAAGACGCTTTCCTCCACCCATCCTTCCGCGGGAGTTTCACTCAGAGCGCTTTCGGTTCCACCGGAGTCAACAGAAGACACCTTAAAGAAATAGGAAACCCCGGGGGTGCCTCCGGAAACATCCATGTAGGTATTTGCCGTTTCTCCATCGGTAAGGAAACTGTAGGTGCCGCCGGCAGTAGTTGCATAATAGACCTTGTAGGTACTTGCTTCAGGATTTGAGTTCCAGCTTACTCGTATATTGTCCGTATAAGTTCCCTGGGAGGCTGTTACCCCGGTAGGCGGGCTCAAGACGCTTTCCGCCGCCCACCCTTCATCCGGGTCGGACTGCTCGCTCTGAATGAAGGTATCGCTACCCGCGTCGTAAATTTCCGCCTCCACCTTGTAGAAATAGTGGGTACCCGGAGTGATCTCATACCCCGAAGGCGAGCTCGTGGAATTGTTGGTGCTGGTAGTACCGGAACTCACCCAGCCGATCATGTCATAAGTTCCGTTCAGGGAATCGGAACGATAAATATTGTAATAGTCCGCGCCGTCTACTGCATCCCAGGAGAGAACAATTCGGTCGTCGTAGTCACCGTCACTGGCGCTAAAGTTCTGCGGGGTGGCGGGAGGCTCAACGGTCTCCGAACCGGGGTCTACGTCCCCTTCGGCCAGCTCGATATTGTCCAGATAGATATCCGCGGAGTAGCCGGTATCCGGGAGGGTAAAAACGGAAAATGAATCCACCAGATCAATTGTATCACTGAAGCCCAAACCGGTATCCACGGGATCACCGTCAAAATACAGGGCATACAGACCTGATGCACAATCGAAAACCCCGCTGATCTCATGCCAGGTATTCGGGCTTATCACAGTCCCCGACTGATATGCTGTTCCTTCGTCGGTATAGATGAGTAGCAGGTCTCCGGTCCCGGCTTCTTCTTCACAACTCAAATTAAAGGCGTAACTCAGGTTGTCGCTCACATTTTTAGCCAGACTGAAAAGAATTGTTGAGTCGGAAGAGAAATAGGCATCGAAGGAGAAAGTCCCCTCACTCACACCGGAAGAAGTGGCAACCATCAGGGTCTGATCACCTGAGGCACTTCCGTCTTCGATGTGCATTGTTTTGCCCCGACCCGAGGAGGCGGGATCCTCGGCTATGGTCAGCACGGAATTTTCCAGTCCGCTTGCGAGCCAGGCATCAGAGAGCAGCTGTCCGGTTATACCAACTTCTCCATAGTTGTAGCTCTCAAAATCCTCAAAAAACGCTAACGTCCCGGTACCGCCCTTCACCACCGTTACCTGGACAGCTTCGGATTCCTTCGAATTTCCAGAATCGTCATATGCCACGGCGGTGATCGTGTGTACACCTGAGGTTCGTTGGCGGTATTCCAGCTTTTTTCGTATGGGGCGGAGTAGGAATCCCCGAGTACGCCTCCGTCTACCTTGAAGGTGACCTTGTAAATCCCCTCATCGTCTCCGGCTACCGCCTGAAGGGTAATGGTACCGCTTACCTCTGCACCATCCACTGGAAAAGTGATCGCTACCGAGGGCTTTCCGTCGTCTTTCTGCATTCCGAAGAAAGAACAGTTAGAAAACAGAATAAACAGAAGGCAGAGGAGCAGGATAAAAATAATTTGAACCTGATTTTTTTTTACATATTTCATGAAACGCCCCCTTCATCAGGAGGATCAAAGTCCCCAGCTGATTGTGAATTTCGTATACCCATACTCTTCAACCCATTTTTCCCTGCTTTCAGTAGGATCGTAGTAGTGAAATTCGATATCCCTCATTACATGAACGTAGGCAATATCAAACTTCGGGGTACCGGGAACGTTGAAAAACTCCTTGAAGAAGAGAAGTGTAAAGGATAACCCCGCTTCGAGCTCCGTATCTGCGACATCCACCTGTGCAAGCGCAGTCTGGGATGTTTCGATTATGGTGGTATCGTCAGTCACATCGAAGCGGTAGGGATAATAGTAGCTGTTGTCTACCCTGGTTGTTCCATCATAGGTAAAAAGGCGCATATTACCGAATCCTTTCACCCTCATGGGAAAAAGGGGAACGCGAAAGTCAAAATCGGCACCAAACAGATACTGAGTACCGCTTCCTTCGAAGTCAAAAGAGTTGACCCTCCACCAGTATTCCGCGGGGGAAGGATAGTCGCCCGCATTGCTTGGCCAGACACCGAAGTTCTGCAGAAACCCTCCTTCCAGTTTTGAACTTACGGAGGGTGAATAAGAACCCTTGATGCCGGGTGAAAAAGTACCAAATCGAACACCTATATCGGTACCGACCCCCGGTACTGCCAGGACTTCCATTTCATCGATATCGACGAAGGCCTCCGTGTCCTGGGGATAGGGATCTTGGCCGGGATCCACCTCCGTAATGATTCGAGCGAGGGAATCCGTTTCAGTCTGTTTAATATTGAAAGAAACAAAAGGGTCGATATCTAATACTGAGAGGGCAAAAGTGCCGCCGACCTTCAAGGTCCCGTTTAGAATGTCTTTCGTGACATCTCCAAAAAGCGGCCCCCCGTATCGGTCGAATTCGAGATCATGCTGATAGATTTTGTTGTGAGAAGCGTCGATTCCGAGGCTGAGAAACGAGAGAGGCCGAAAACTCAGCTGAACAGTCTCACCGATAGTTCCCATTGTGTTCGGTGAAATACCGGCAGTACCTGAAAATGGACCCTTGTTTTGTGAATAAATATCCGTGGTATGCAAAATCAGAACAAGAAAAAGGAAGTATCTAAAAATCTGAATAGGAAAATGTTTCTTCATACTTTACCCCGATGAACCAACGGTATGATCTTGTTAAGCTCATTTTTTACGCAGGTAGTATGACATGATGTGTTACCCTATATATTCCATAATATCATGCAATTTCTGTTTTTCAAGGAATCGCGTTGACTCATCAAAAATCTAACCCAAAAAAAGAATTGCCTCATCGAAAAA
>CAZJIN010000428.1:0-3071 GCA_964545955.1 uncultured Sediminispirochaeta sp. | reverse complement strand
GGCTCTCGTCATCCAGATAGGTCAGGTCCTTTCTGGAAAATTCCGCATGTCGGGACAGATCAAAGTCCGTCCGGGAATGGATACCTTCAAGTTCCTGCCAGCCCATGGGAAAAAAGAACTCTATATCGAAGGCGTCCTTGGCGTAGTGGGCAAGCTCGTCGGGACCATGCTGATGGAAGCGCAGCTTATCCTTGCGAATCCCGAGTTTTTCATAGTAGTTGATTCGTTCATTTTTCCAGTACTCGAACCATTCAGAATCGGTGCCGGGTTTTACAAAAAACTGCATCTCCATCTGCTCGAACTCGAGGGTCCTGAAGATGAAGTTCTTGGTGGTGATTTCATTTCGGAAGGCCTTGCCCACCTGGGCTATCCCGAAGGGGATCTTCACCCTGCTTGTCTGAACCACGTTCTTGAAGTTCACAAAGATTCCCTGGGCCGTTTCAGGCCGCAGGTAGACCACGTTCTCCTCGTTTTTTACCGAACCCATGTAAGTGGAAAACATCAGGTTGAAATCCCGGGGTTCAGTGAAGGTGTCTTTCTGTCCGCATACGGGGCAGGCTGCTTCAAGGTCAATCTGGTCCGCCCTGAAGCGGCTCTTGCAGTTTTTGCAATCCACCAGGGGATCAGAAAAATTTTCCACATGTCCCGAAGCTTCCCATGTGCGGGGGTGCATCATGATTGCCGCGTCCAGCCCCACAATATTGTTATGAAGCTGAGTCATCTCCCTCCACCAAAACCGCTGGATATTGTTTTTCAGCTCGACCCCGAGAGGACCGTAATCCCACGCGCCGTTCAAACCACCGTAGATCTCACTCGACTGGTAGACAAAACCCCTTCGTTTGCATAGTGAGACCAGTTTGTCCATAGTTACATCTGCAGTTACTTCTGCCATTCTTAAACCTCGCTCCTCAATAGGGATATTACACGGTCGATTCGCTCAAGAGCTCTGTCGGTCCCGAGCAGGCGTATCGATCCAAAGAGGGGCGGTGATGTCCGACTGCCGGTGATAGCCACCCGTATCGGCATAAGCATCGCCCCGAGTTTTACTTCAAGTTCCTCCGCTTTCTCACGAAGCAGTTCCTCAGTTCTCTCCTCGCCGTTTTCGTTAAAAGCGGCAACCAGCTCCCTCCCGGCCTTCAAGAGCTCCAGGGTTTTCCCGGCATCAAGCTTTTTCGGGATAATGTCCACCGGATCATATTCTTCGATCTCCTGAAAGAGAAATCGTGAGAGTTCGGAAATATCCTTCAGGAGATGAAGTCGCTCCTTCATCAACGGGGTCATATCCCGGAGAATCTTCATCTCCCCTTCCGTGGCGGGATCGGAGATAATCCCATCCCTCTGCAGGTAGGTCAGAAGTATGGCTATGAGCCGATCGTCTTCCATCTCCCGAATGTACTGACCGTTGAACCACTCCAGCTTCTTGTAGTCGAAGACCGCCGGAGCCTTGTTGAGTTTTTCAAGGCTGAAGAGTTCTTCCAGCTCAGATTTAGTGAAAAACTCCCGTTTGTCGTCGTAGGACCACCCCAGAAGGGATATATAGTTGATTAACGCCTCGGGCAGGTAACCCTGGCGCCGGAACTCCACTACCGAAGTCGCGCCATGACGCTTCGAAAGCTTTTGACCGTCCTTGCCCATCACCATCGGCAAGTGGCAGTACTGAGGCGGCTCCCATCCGAAGGCCTGATACAGAAGGATGTGGAGGGGACCCGAAGGAATCCACTCCTGGGCCCTCATAATATGGGTGATTTTCATCAGATGATCGTCCACCACGTTGGCCAGGTGATAGGTGGGAAAGCCGTCCGACTTGAGCAGGATCGGGTCGGGGGGAATATCCCTGTTCTTCTTCTTCATCTCTCCCAGCAGAATGTCGTTGAATACCGTGGTCCCCTCGAGGGGTACCTTGAAACGGATCACCGGTTTGATCCCCCCCCGGCGGTACTCTTCCCTCTGTTCCTCCGTGAGGTCCCGGCAGTGACGGTCGTATCCCTGGGCTTTTTTTCCCTTCTTCTGCTCCTCTCTCAACCTGTCCAACCGCTCGCTGCTGCAGAAACAGTAGTAGGCGTGTCCCTCTTCCACGAGTTGTTCCGCATACTTTTTGTACAGCTCGAAACGCTCCGACTGCACGTAGGGACCGTATTCTCCCCCCTTGTCCGGTCCCTCGTCCCAGCTCACACCAAGCCAGTCGAAGGTATCGTAGAGGTCCTGAAGGGCATCATCCCGAAAACGTTCACGGTCGGTGTCCTCGACTCGCAGAATGAAAGATCCACCCTGAGCTCTGGCAAAAAAATAGTTAAACAGGGCGGTACGCACACCGCCGATGTGCTGCAATCCTGTTGGCGAAGGGGCGTATCGTACTCGTACACTCATATAAATCCTACCTCTTTCGGTGGGTTTCCGGATCAGACTATCCGGAACCGACAGTTCAAAGCTGCGCACCTGAAGCCGGGCACCCGGACTACTTAAAATAATTCACGATTCACGCAATTATACGCATGAGGAAAAACAGGGTCAAGGAAGGAGCAGTTAAGACCAGCAATTCTCGGTTAAGATGATCCATCCCCTTGTTCACCGTAGAGCCATTCAATCGCGTCGGAAATAATTGGCTCCATCACTACTATCGCGATATTTTTTTTGCTTTTCTGAATTTTCTTTTCGAGATCCCCACGGGTAAACCGCGAGGAGAGCTCGTTCTTGAGACGCTCAACCCTGCCGAGGGCTTCATCATCCAGGGTCCTGAACGGATCCAGGGTGTAAATCACCAAAATTCTAAGGATCGGTTCCTTTACCTTTTGGGAGAGGGAAAGCAACTCTTCACGCCCTTCAAGATGCTCACGCTGCATCAGCATACTGAAGGCCCTGAGAAACCTCACCCAGAGCTTGTGGGGAACCTTCTGTTCGAGGAATTCATCATAGAAATGAACCATCTCCGCGTGCTCTCTTTTCAGTAGCTTCGGCATACCCAGTTCAAGGATGAATCGCCTCACCAGGGCGGGACGCTTTTCACGAAGGACCCTCCCCAGTACACCGATTTTTGACACATTCCACGTTACAAAATAGGAGAGAATCAGTAC
>CAZJIN010000427.1:0-3072 GCA_964545955.1 uncultured Sediminispirochaeta sp. | reverse complement strand
GCCTCTCTCAAGCGGTTGAGAGTACGCCGGTGTATGTAGGGGGTATAACCGAAGAAGGAAGTTTCCGCGAATACACCGTGGACAATCACCTCGACCGTATTCGTCCGGCCCCGGTCACTTCGGATGGATATAAGCAGCTCGTCCCCCACATCGATATGCAGTTGCCGCGCCGCGGCGGTTGAAATAATGACCGCCTCTTCATCACCATCCTCGGGTACCCCACCGGCCACAAAATCAAAATCCTTCAAGACCGGACGTTCCAGGGCCCATTCCACACCCACCAGCCGCCGCTGTCTCGTCCAGTACCCCGAGAAGAACAGTTCGATATTGCTCTGATCGTAGTAGGTGCTTCTTTTGGAAAAAGCTTTTACCCCCACTCCCGCGTCCTGAAGCCCATCAAAGGCCTCCAGTACCTGCTGAGGCTGTTCCATAATGGAATTACGAGCACCCTTATACCCCAGTACTACCGCATTTCCAGAAAAATACCGACTCGCCTTCTCATACAGACCCGCACGCATACCCAGGACCGCCGCGACCACCGAGGTCAAGACCATCGATATGACGATCAGGGCGAAGAGCAACACACGGTAACGATGGAGGTTGCGGATATAGTTCCGCCAGGCGGGATACACCAGGCCCATTACGAAAGAACTCATTCGGCCATGGCCTCCACCGGAGATATCGAAAGGGCTTTCTTAAGCGGATACAGCATCGAGAGGAGTGTGAGAAAAAATGCGGCCCCCAGGTACATACCCAAGGCTCCGGGGCCAATCTCACCCTGAACTGGCTTGCCCCCGAAGAGCAAGTTGATGTATTGATTGTCAAGGACAATCCCCGCCGTGTTTATCCGTCCGACGGCGATGATTCCAAGACCGATTCCAAGAAGGGCACTGAAAAATACCACCAGAAGTGTTTCAAAAAAAATAAGTAGGGCCACCCGCAAACGGGTTGCCCCGACGGCCCTCAAGGTGCCTATCTCCTCCCGCCGCTCCAGTATCGAAAGGAGCAAAGCATTGGCTGCGATCACAGCGGCACCGAAGGAAACGAAGAACAGACCGATATTAAACATAAGCTGCAGGTAGTAGGCGAGCTGGGCGTTTCCCCCCACGCTCGAGCTCCAGGGCCGAACCTGGAACTCCGAGTCTTCGGTATACCCGTCCGAGGCGAGCCGGGAAGCTACCCCATCGATATCTTCCCGATCATGCAGGGATATCAACAAAAAGTTCCAGGCGGCATTGTCGCTTTCATTCTTCATCCCGTCGGCGGAACTGGTGGAGCCGGGGCCGGCGGAACCTAAGGGGTCTGTGGCGGCGGGGCCGCCGGCGGAACCTGACTCCTGATCGGATTGAAGGTCGCTCTGAAGCTTAATGGCCACTTTCCCATCCGGTTCTTCTCCCGTTTCCCGGTCACCGGTTGAGAAAATATCGGAAAGATCACCGGACAGGGCCTGCTGTTCTTCTTCCGTTATTTCGGGGCTTTCCCCACTTCCGTAAAGGTAGCCGTTCAGGGCGCGGGCGGTGTCGGCGTCTACAAGGGCGATTTGTTTCAGGGATTTGTCATCCACGGGAAAGGAGAAACTTCCGGTCACCTGCACCTCCCGAATGGTAAAATTCCGCCCGAGACCTGAGGTGAGCAGGGCTTTTTTCCCAACCCCTTCCTGAAAATGGTGTTCCTGCACAACGATGCCGTGTTCCCCCGGATTCGGGAATCGGCCCTCAGACAGCTCGAGCCCGGAAACAAGACGGGTATAATCCTCAAAATCAACACCGAAGAGAAGCAGGTCCTGTTTCTTTTTTGCCACCTCCACCCGAGCCGCCGAGGAAATAAGCCCGGCACTGACGCGCACACTGTCGTAGGAATCCACCCTTTTTTTGAGCGTGTCAAACCCCACCAGGGTCGGAGGGGTGAGAAAAGTGCCGACCAGCATCTGATCGGAGCCGAAAATGGTAAAATTGCTTTCCGCCGTGGCGCTTACCGTCAGGTCTCCGGAAAGTCGTTTGGCATAGAGCCTGTAGAGCGAATCCACGGTCGTGGTCAGCACGGCATTTCCCATGACAAGAAGGGCAAAAATCAGGGCGATGGAAAACATCATCGGCGCGAGACGACGAAAATTGCGTACTACATTGCGAAGGGCGAGGGAAAACAGCACTCTTTATTCTCGCCCCCGAGTTGAACCCTGCCCGTATTCGCGTGACTTCTCCGGATCCGTTTCTTTCCCCAGGGCCGCCCGTATTTTGTCCATGGACTCGTGATCGGACTTCACGTTTTGTATCGCGTTCAGAATGAAAGCCAGGAAGATGGACAAAAAGAAAGCCGCCAGCATAAGGACGACCGCCTTTATTTTGAAGGATGACCGAAACTGATCAATGGAGATAGGAGTTTCAAAAAAATAGGGTTCGGACAATATTACAAAAATTCCCTCCTCCCCCGCGAGCAGCTGCTTGGCCGCGTCATAACGCTCTTTTCCCGTGGCGATCCCCGACTGAACCCCTTCATCCGGGTTTACAATCGCCAGGAGCCGCTCATACGCGGATACCACGCTCTCCGCCTGGGGCCTTATTTTTTCAACAAAGCTTACCTTCAAGAGACTATACACCGCGTTCAGGAAAGATTTCGCCCGTGTATCCAGGTTGTTCCTGAACACCAGCTCGATCTCGTTGCCGCTCTGCCTCACAAGAAAGATCTCTTCTTCCGCCTTGAACCTGTTCCCCTCCGCATCCTTGTGTTCGATCAGCTTTCTGCGCACGAGGTGAAGGGCCAATGAACGGTTCGCCGGATCGGTTATATCCACCGTGTCGATATCCAGGATGTCTTCCTTCCCATATCCGAAGCTCTCATACCCTGCCTGCTGAAGCGCATCCAGGAGGAGAGGCGCCTGCAAGATAGTAGGCCGAATTTGGCCCTGCACACCTATCAAATTCACCACCGGAGTATAATAAAAAGGCAGGGTCGCTTCGATCCTTTGTTCTTCCAGGGCCTTGCTGTATTGGTATTGGGGATACCAAAAATATCCCGCTCCAGCAACAAGCAGGGTAAGCAACACCACACCGACAATCATCTTTCGATACTTCA
>CAZJIN010000426.1:0-3073 GCA_964545955.1 uncultured Sediminispirochaeta sp. | reverse complement strand
CCCGAAAACGGATCTGCCGGTTAAAAGTTTATATCCGGAAGTCTTTTTAGTCGACCCACATTCCCGCATGTATGCCGATCTAAACGGGCTTGTTGTTCTAGTATCCGAATAATCTCGGAATAAACATATAAATCTCCGGTACAAAAAGACAGAGAAAGAGTACTCCGTACTGCAGCGCGATATAGGGAAGAATCGCCTTAATCATGCGTTCGAAGGAAAGTCCCCCCACACTACTCGTGACAAAAAGAACCACCCCGACCGGAGGTGTGAGATGTCCGATCACCAGGGTCATTACAAAAATCATCCCAAATCGCAGGGGATCGATCCCGAGGCTCATTGCGACTGGTGAGAGGATGGGTACCAGCATTATATACGCGGCGTTCGATTCTATTACCATCCCTACCAGAGTCAACAGAAGTACAATAAGAATCATGAAAACCATCGGGTTTGTGGTGAGAGATGTGATGAAACTCGTCAACAATGTCGGCAACTGCTCAACGGTCAGGAGAAAAGTCACGCTACTTGCAAAGGCTATTAAAAGGAACACCACCGATGAGATGACCGCTCCCTCTACAAAGGCCGTACTAATGTTTTTCAAGGTCAATTCACGGGTAACGAAAACCCCAAGGAACAAGGAGTATGCTACCGCTATAGCCGCGGCCTCGGTGGCTGTAAATACTCCACCTACGATACCGCCGATAACTACCAGGGGCATTGTCAAGATTAAAAAGGAATTCTTAAAAGCAACGAGGATTTCCTTCAACGTGGCCTTTCTGTCCTTCGGATATCCACGCTTTCGGGCGATGAAATAACTCATGACCATCATCCCAACCCCAATGACCACACCGGGGAATATACCTGCCAGAAAAAGGCCGGCTACCGAGACGTCGCCTCCCGTCATAAAGGCATACACAATCATCGCAGCGCTCGGTGGAATTATTGGTCCAATATTTGCCGCGGAAGCAACGACCGCAGACCCATAATCCAGACCATATTCCTTCTCCATCGGCGGAATCAGGACCGCTCCGAGAGCGGCGGCATCACCTACCGCGGTACCGCTCACTCCCGCCAAAACCATCCCCGTAAGGGTGGTAACCTGGGCAAGACCTCCACGTATATGCCCCACGAGTACCTTGGAAAACGCAATTATCCGGGTCATGATTCCGGCCGACTCCATCAGTTTTCCCGCTACCATAAAAAGGGGAATCGCCAACAAAGGAAAAGAATTCACCGAATTCATCATTCTCTCGATCATCATCCCGATCGGAAAAGACGATTGCAGTACGGAAACAAAAGCACCTATACCCAATCCGAAGGCAATAGGCATTCCTACAAGCAACGATATGAAAAAAACTACTGCAATTGTTGTGATCATGCGGCACCCCCAATTTTTTTCAGCAATTGCGGTACCAGCTGGATCAGCATTAATACCAGGGATACCGGTATGGAAAGATAAAACCAAAACACACGCATCCCGATGGTGGGAGTCCTTTGTACCCATTGGTGGGGAAAAAGAACATGCAGGGATGCAACAAAGAGGGTGATAATAAAGGCGATAAGGGCCAACAAGGTCAATACCGATATTATCTTTCTCACCCTAGGAGGCAGGGCATCAACGACCATATTTACCGCCACATGGCTCCCCTTTCTCAGAGCAAGTGTGGCGGATAGAAAGCCGGTCCAGACAAAGAGAAACCTGGATAACTCTTCTGCGATAAATATAGAACTGTGGAAAAAATAACGAAGAATAACCTGGGCAAATACTATTGCCGCCATTGAGGCCGCAAAACCCAGAACTGCCCATCTGGTGATTAACGTAATCTTTTCTACAAATTTATCTATCAATGAAATGTAATCCTTATTCATACATACAACCTACTCTAACGAAAGGCCGCAACCTTTCCAAAATTTGTTTTTCAGCTGATATTCAGCTTTTTCGAAGAACAAACCGCGGGAGAAACAATCCCCCACGGTTTGAACATCTTTTGTGAAAAAAGGACTATCCTACTTGTTGGCTTCCAGAAATTTGTCGATCCATTCTTTTCCGATCTTTTCCTGCTGCTGTTCGTACACTATCGAAGTGGCTTCCCGGAATTGGTTAATCTGATCTCCATCAAGCTCGTTCACCTGCATGTTTTCCTTCAGGAACTCAAACGCTTCCTGATCTTCAACTCCAGCCTTCTCCCAATCGTATTTGGTAGCCTTCACCATTGCATTGCCGATGATCTCTTTGATATCGTCCGGCAGAGCTTCGTACCGTTCCTGGTTGGCAAACACAACCATGGTGTCGTAGAAATGTCCGGTTACACTCAGATAGTCCTGGACTTCATAAAACCTATGTTGCTTTATGAAGGAAAAAGGATTCTCATGCGCATCGATAACACCCTGCTTCATTGCAGTGTAAACCTCTTTGATATCCATTGCTACAGGATTCGCACCCAGTGCCCGAAAAGTAGCCAGCATAACGTCGGCAGGTTGTAGACGAATCTTGATACCTTTAAGATCTTCAGGCTCCTCAATCGGACGCACATTGTTGGTGATGTTCCGGCTGCCCAGGTCCCAGAATCCAAGCCCCTTGAGTCCCGCATCCGACATTGGCCCACTCAGGAGTTCCTGTCCAAGCTGCCCATTTACGAGAATTTCCTGTACCTTTTCCCTGCTCTTAAACAGGAAGGGCAGACCGGTAACCCCGATTTCGGGAACATAGCCGGTTACATAGGCGGCTCCCACGTAACACATAAAAAGGGTCCCGGATTTTACCATATCTACATTTTCCCCGGCTCCGCCAAGTTGCATCGCGGGATAGGTGTCAACCTCAACCCTTCCATTACTTTGTTTTTCCACTTCCTCGGCAAAGACTTCCATAGCCAGAGAGTTGTGATGAGTAGCAGGCATATTACCTGCAAATCGTATCGTAATTGTCTCCTCTTCAGCATCTTGTCCTGATTCTCCCTGTCCTCCGGCGAAAAGCGCGCCTGGAACAAGTGAAAAAACTAGGATAACTGTGATTAAAATCACTAAATTTTTTGTTCTTCCCATGGTGACCTCCAGAATTAGATCTATTTGGTACTAA
>CAZJIN010000425.1:0-3076 GCA_964545955.1 uncultured Sediminispirochaeta sp. | reverse complement strand
TTCCCTATGGAAAAAAGGCCTCCGGGGCTTTTCAGATTGTAGCGTCCGGTATCGAGGAGGGGGCCCAGTGGATGAAGATCGCGGGGTGGAAAACTCCTCTACGGGTAAGAATCCCCGGTGACCACACCCTTCTCAACTGTGCCGGCGCCGTGGCGGCCGCTGAGGGTATTTTTAGAGAGCTGAAAATGGACCTGGATGAGAACCTCTTCGAAGAGATCACGAAAGCACTCGCCCTGTTTGCGGGTAGCAAGCGCCGATCCGAACTTCTGGGGGAACAAAGGAGTATCCTCTTCGTGGATGATTATGGACATCATCCCCTGGAACTCCGCACTACTCTGGAGGGATTTCGGAAATTTTATCCGGAACGACGGATCGTGGTGGATTTTATGTCCCACACCTATTCCCGGACCGCGGCTATGCTGGAAGATTTCTCCAATTCTTTTGGTGCCGCCGACGCGGTGATTCTCCACAAAATATACGCTTCCGCCAGGGAGAAGACGGGAGGAGTAGATGGAAGGACCCTTTACGAGAAGGTCCGTGAGAAACATACTGAAGTGTATTATTTTCATGAGTTTGATAAGGCCGTGGTTTTTTTAGAAGAATACCTACAGAGGGGAGATCTTTTTATCACTATTGGTGCCGGCGACAACTGGAAGGTGGGGAGGCGGTTGTTTCAGGTATTTTCGGAGGATGAAGAATAAAATGGAGCAAAACAGATGGTGAGCATGACGGGCTATGCCTACAGGGAACATCAGGATGAAAGGGTTCAGCTGGCGATGGAACTGAAATCGTACAACAATAGATACCTCGATATTGTAGTCAACGTGCCGCCGTTCCTTTCCCCCCTTGAACCGACACTTCGATCCGTTCTTAAAAAACATGTGCAACGGGGAAGGGTGGAAATCTCAATCAGGGTGAAGGAGCTCGAGGAGAACCTCAAGGTCCATCTGGACAGAGGGGCTGCTCGAGAATATAGTGAGGCCCTGAAAACACTTTCAAGTATCCTCAACCTGGATGAAGAGCCGAAGCTTTCCCATCTCCTTCGGATGGAAGGGGTTTTCAAGGCGGTGAAGAACAGGGACCTCGATTGGTTCGAAAAACTTGTAATGAATCAGCTCGAGGAGGCCCTGGCTGATTTTGAGGAGAGCCGCATGAGCGAAGGGGCGGCGATGATGCGGGATATAGAGTCGAATATCGATTCCCTCAGAAATACTCTAGGGACCGTTGAAAAGCATGCCGATCGAATGGAGGAACACCTCCGGGAGGAGCTGTCTTCTCGCCTGCGGGACCTTGTGGGCGAAAATTTTGATGAAAACAGGATTCTTTCCGAGACCGCGATTCTCCTCATGAAATATTCCATAGGTGAGGAGACGGTCCGTATGCACAGTCACCTTGACCATTTTCAGAAGAATACGCAGAAGCCGGGGGCTATGGGCAAAAAGCTGGATTTTATTTGCCAGGAAATGAACCGGGAAGTCAATACCATCGGTTCAAAAAGCAATATCGTTGAGATCAACAGGGCTGTAGTGGAAGCCAAGGATGCCCTTGAAAAAATTAGGGAGCAATTGAGAAATGTCGAATAGGGTGAAAAAGGGTATAAAAATCGCCGTGTCGGGAAAAAGCGGCTGCGGCAACACCACGGTCAGCCGGCTGGTAGCGGAGAGGTTGAACCTCCGTCTTATCAACTACACCTTCAAGGATATGGCCGCGGAACACGGGGTGAGTTTCGATAAGTTCTGCGGAATGGCGGAGGAGGATCTCTCCTATGACAGGGAACTCGATCAGAAACAGGTCGCCCTTGCTGAGGGTGGTGACTGCGTACTCGGATCGAGGCTCGCGATCTGGATGCTCGAAGACGCGGACCAGAAGGTTTACCTCAAGGCTTCTCCCCGCACAAGGGCGGAGAGGATATCCAAAAGAGAGGGGGGGACCGTGGAAGAGCAGATGGAGGCGACCCGAAAACGGGATGAACGAGACCATGCGCGCTATAGGAAGCTCTACGGGATCGACAATGATCGTTATGATTTTGCCGATCTGATAATAGATACCGACCACGTGGATCAGTACGAGGCCGCGGAAATGATCATAAAGGCAATATCTTTACACTGAGCTCGACTATCTGATATATTATAGTTATATTCGACACAAGAAAAACAGGAGTTCCGAATGATAATACCTCTGGAAAAGTTGATTCTGAATCAAGGGAATGTATATGAACTCACCTGCGCCGCGATCAAACGCTCAAATCAGCTCACCATCACGGGGGATGAAGAGGTTGAGAAGAACAACGGCAAGGTCGTTCCTACCTCTATTTCACAGATCCTGAATAAAAAAGTTGAGTACCGAATCGAAGAATAAACAACCGGTCATTCTGCTGTTCGGCCCTACGGCGGTGGGTAAGACATCGTTGATTGAACAGCTTTTTTCCACAAATTTTGAAATAATAAATGCCGATTCCCAACAGGTTTATCGCTACCTGAATATTGGAACCGCGAAACCGTCGGAGGAACTGCTCCGACGGGTTCCCCATCATCTCATTGATCTGCTTGAACCGTCTGGGCGCTTTGATGTGGGACATTTTGTAAAAAAGGCGGATACCCTGATTCCGGAAATTCGTAGAAGGAATCACACACCGGTCCTTTCCGGCGGGACGGCTTTCTATCTCTACCATTTTATATTCGGGCTTCCTGAAACGCCCGCGTCGGATCTATCAGTCAGGGCAGAGCTGAACTCTCGATTTCAAAGAGAGGGCCGGGACAATCTGTGGCGGGAGCTCCAACAAAATGATCCTGAAACAGCCGCGAAGCTTCACCCGAAGGACACCCAGCGACTCTTGAGGGCCCTGGAAGTATATCAACTCACCGGGTGTCC
This sequence comes from uncultured Sediminispirochaeta sp., assembly GCA_964545955.1. Classification (GTDB taxonomy): domain Bacteria; phylum Spirochaetota; class Spirochaetia; order DSM-16054; family Sediminispirochaetaceae; genus DSBN01. Next base: position 205 of record CAZJIN010000425.1, on the reverse strand, counting down.
CCTGAGCAGTTTCAGGATATCAGGAAAGGCGAGGGCCATGTACCGATTTCTACTTCTCGGACTCAACCGTGACAGGGGCGAGCTTTACAAAAGGATAAACCGGAGGGTTGATGAGATGTGGGAAGCAGGTCTTCCCGAGGAGATTCACAGCCTGATTCGCAGAGGTTTTCGGGAAGAAGTCCCGGGTATGAAGGGAATAGGGTAT
>CAZJIN010000424.1:0-3079 GCA_964545955.1 uncultured Sediminispirochaeta sp. | reverse complement strand
CAACTGGGATCTTGTGGATAGCAGCGCCCACCACATCCTCGGACCCTGGATGCTGGAGGATCCATCCAGGCGTGAAATCCTGTATTGCCTCGCCGAATCAGATAATCTGTGGGAACAGCGAATCGCCATTCTCACCACCTTCGCCTTTCTTCGAGCCGGGCAGTTCAAGGACACCTTTGCCATTGCCGATCTGCTGCTTCACCACCCCCATGATTTGATTCACAAGGCGGTGGGTTGGATGCTTCGGGAGGTCGGCAACAGGGACCGCTCCGCGGAGGAGGGGTTTCTCCGAAGCCGCTACAAATCGATGCCCCGTACGATGCTGCGTTACGCGATAGAGAAGTTCCCCGAGGAGCTTCGACAGATGTATTTGAAAGGAAGTGTATAAATGAAAAATATCACCGGTACCACTGGCAGAGTCGCCCTTGTAGATCTGACCGGCGGTGAAATCAAAACGATCGAGATCCCCGAGGAATATCGAAACGACTATATGGGCGGCAAGGGCTTGGCTCTGAAGTTTTTTTATGAGATGCGCGGGGACCGGCTTAATGGTATGGATCCCCTGGCTGAAGAGAACTTGCTCTGTTTTTTTTCCGGTGTAATGGCGGGAACCGGCGGGGTTTGTTCAGCCCGTTTTGCGGGGGTGACCCTTTCGCCTCTTACCGGTTTGATGGTCGGCGCGAGTTGTGGGGGGCCCTTCGGGATTGCCCTAAAGACCGCGGGGTATGACGGTCTGATTGTGGCCGGAAAGGCGAAATCACCGGTTCGAATAGTGCTGGGAGACCCCGAAAGAGACCCCGAAAGTAACCCGAAGGAAGATTCCGGAGAGATTCTCGACGCGGAGGATTTGTGGGGCCTCATGACCGATGAAACCCAGGAGAGGATGGAGATGGCGAGACAGGATGGCGCTCTCGTGATAGGGCCCGCGGGGGAGAACCTGGTCTCCTACTCCAACATCGCGTCGGGCCATCGTTTTCTCGGGAGAGGCGGTATGGGCGCCGTGATGGGTTCGAAAAAACTGAAGGCTATAGTTGCCCGGGGAGGGGCTTATAGAATAAAGCCGGTTGACGGGAAGGGGTTCAAGGAGGTGGTGAAACGTTCCGGTGCTTATATAAAAAGGAACCCCTTCATCCTGGCCTATGGGACCTACGGAACGGCTTACGGGGTGCGTTCAGGTATCAAAGCGGGCTTTCTGCCGGTTCACAATTTTCGAGATCGCACGGATCCGCGGGCGGAGGCCTTGAGCGGACAGGCAATGGCCGAGCGCTACAACACCAGCCCGAGTACCTGCCGTCCCTGCACGATCCAGTGCGGACACAAGGGGACCTATCCCGACGGCAGGACCCGTCAAGTTCCGGAGTATGAAACGGTAGGCCTCCTCGGGCCGAACCTTGAGAACTGGGATCCCGATCTCCTAGGTGAATGGAACGAGAAGGCCAATCGCCTTGGCATCGATACCATCAGTCTCGGGGCGACCCTTTCGTGGGTAATGGAGGCGTCGGAACGAGGCTTACGGCCTTCGGGGCTGGCTTTTGGAAAAAGCGAGGGAATCCCGGAGATGATTGATGATATTGCCCTGAGGCGGGGAGAAGGAGCGGAGCTCGCCGAGGGGAGTCGGCGCCTCTCTGAAAAGTACGGTGGAAAGGATTTTTCGATCCATGTGAAAGGACTGGAACTGGCCGCCTATGATCCCCGGGCGGCCTGGGGGCAGGGACTCAACTACGCGGTGGCCAATCGTGGAGGCTGTCATCTCAATGCCTATCCCATCGGAGTGGAGGTCCTGTTTGGTTTCCTCAACCCCTATTCTTCCAGGGCGAAGGGAGCGTGGGTTTCTTATTTTGAAGACGTCTTTTCGGCGATAAACAACCTGCAAACCTGCCTCTTCACCAGTTTTGCCTACGGTTTTGAGCCCTTTATCGCAAAACATACCCCCGCACCGGTGCTCAAGTTTGCCATGACCTGGCTACCCCGGCTCAGCAGACTCGGCCTCGACTGGAGTGTGTACGCGGAGTATTATCAGAGTATCACCGGTATTCCGACATCCTCCGGCAGGCTGAGAAAATGCGGCAGGAGGACCCATGTGCTGGAACGTTATATGAATACCCTGCGCGGTGTCTCGGTAGAGGACGATAGACTTCCCGACAGGTTTATCCGGGAGGCGAAAACGAAGCATTCGGTTGAAAGCACCGTTCCGATCGGCTCCCTGGTTCAGGATTACTACCGGGCAAAGGGATATGATCGGCGGGGTATCCCCTCACCGAAACTCCTGCGCTCTCTCGGGATTCACCGGGCCTCCGCGGTTGAACATCACCGTACTTCCCGTCGCATCACGGCGAAGTGGTACTGCACGGTGCTTCTGTGGTTTCTGGGGAGGGCAACAGCCGCCGCAGGCCGCTGGGATACTGAAGTTCGGGATGAGTTCACCGGATTTCCCGAGGGTTTTGTGTTCGCCCTGGAGGCCGGCCGAGGAGGACCGGCGATGGTACTCGGACGGGATAAGAAGGGCAGGGGGATCTACCTCGGGGGGCGGCGGTATCTGCTAGACCATTCCCCCGATCTGATTATTCGAATTCGCACCCTTTCCGCGGCAATACTCCTGTTTACCTTTCGTGAGAGCACCACCGTCAGCCAGGCACGCGACCGTATGGAGGCGGATGGTCCCATACCGGAAACCTGCGCGGTAGTAAGGATCCTCAACAGGGTCGAGAGCATAGTGCTTCCGAAGATCATCGCCCTGCGGGCTGTGAAGAGATACCGGAAGCCCCGATATCTGGGCTTAAAGCGGATTGTGGTCTATGGGGGGGCCTTGTTCGGTGGTAGAAACAGGGGCTCCATCCCCGGAGAAGGAGAAAACAAATGAATCAGTTTCACAATCCCGTCAAATTGAACGCCGGATTGAAGGCCCTTGATACCCTGCCGGTGGAATTGGCCTCCTTCGGAGGGTATCGACCGATTTTCTTCGTCTCTCCGGGAGGACTGAAGGCGGGCGCGGTGAGACTGCTTCGCCGGGGGATACCGGAGAATGAGTTCGGTGTGGTGACCGTAAAGGAAGACAGTCGGGAGGACCTCCTCGCCGACC
>CAZJIN010000423.1:0-3084 GCA_964545955.1 uncultured Sediminispirochaeta sp. | reverse complement strand
CGTGGCTGCCCCCGGACCGGGCATGGGAATGGCCTGGGGATGCGGCGCCGGCCGCGGACGCGGTGGATCCGGCCAGGGAATGGGCTGGGGAAGAAACCGCGGCTACGCGGGCTCCTATACCGGCGCCTACGGAGCATCTTACGGGCCCTACGCGGAAGCGCCGGCATCAGCCGAGAACCGCAAGGCGTACCTGAAGGACGAGATGGCTGCACTGGAGGAACGAAAGAACTTCCTGCTGCGTGAAATGGATGCAATGGACAAGCAGGCTGAGGACAAATAGTATGCGTATTGCTGTTGCAACGGAGAATGAAAGGGTGGCGGCGCACTTCGGGCGCTGCCCCCGTTACACCCTTGTGGATCTGGTGGATGGAGAGCTGAAGGAACGTTTGGTAGTGGAAAACCCCGGACACGCGCCGGGCAGAATTCCCATGTTTCTGCACGAGCACGGCGTCTCGGTGATCATCGCCGGCGGGATGGGTCAGCGCGCCCAGGCTCTCTTTGACGAAATGGGAATCGAACAGGTGATCGGAGCGACCGGCACCGTCGACGAAGTCCTGTCCTCCTGTGCTCTTGGGACCCTGAAGGGCGGTGAAAGCCTTTGTACCCATGGTGAGGGTCACGGCGACGGTTTTGGCGACGGGTCCGGCCACGACCACGACGAAGGACACGCCCATAGCGACTGTGAACATAACTGATGATTTGACGGTGATTGATTTTTTATTCCGGGGAATTTGCCAATTCTCCGGAATTTATATATTTTGAAAAGAAAGCGCGCGGAACGGATTTTGAAAAAGTGTCACCCCGGTTCCGACACTCTCAAGATCGCAATTTAGGAAAATCCCGGCTAAAAGAACGGTTTGAACCTCCCAGGGCGAACCTTTTAACTACCGGTCTTTTTTTGTGTCCCCGGCGTTAAAAAAAATTGTGAGAGGAAAAACGAATGGCAGTACAAAGCAAGGAAGATAGAGAGGCCCAGGATAAGCGTCTGAAAGATCGTATGGACGGAATCAAGCACAAGATCCTGATCCTGAGCGGCAAGGGAGGCGTTGGCAAGACCACCATTTCGGTGAACCTGGCCCTGGCCCTGGCCGAGAAGGGTTTTTCCGTGGGACTCCTGGATACGGACCTTCACGGTCCCAATGTCGCCAAGATGCTTGGAGCGGACAACGCCCAGCTCATGTCCTATGAAGACGGGATCGAACCCTTTGAGGTGATAAAGAATCTGAAGGTCGTGAGCCTTTCCATGGCCGGTCACGGTCCGGACACCCCGGTGATCTGGCGTGGCCCCCTCAAGATAGGCGTGATCAAGCAGTTTCTCGCCGATGTCAACTGGGGTGAACTGGACTACCTGGTAGTCGATACCCCACCGGGTACGGGGGATGAGCCCCTCACCGTGGCGCAGCTGATTCCCGACCTCGACGGAAGCGTGATCGTGACCACGCCTCAGCAGGTGGCAATCCTCGATTCTCGCAAGAGCGTCAATTTTTCAAAACAACTCGATATGAGGGTTTTGGGAGTGGTAGAAAACATGAGCGGACTCATCTGTCCGAAATGCGGCACGGAGATCCCTGTTTTTGGAAAAGACGGAGGCAAAATCGCCGCCGAGGAGATGGATGTTCCCTTCCTGGGTGCCGTCCCCCTCGAGCAGGAACTGATGGAAGCCCAGGACAACGGGCGCCATTTTATCCTCACGTCCCCCGACAGTCTGTCTTCTAAAGCCCTTCGAAGTATTGTCGACAGGATCCTGGAACAGACCGGTACGGAGTAAAGATGCGAACTTACCTTGAATGTTTCGCCTGTTTCATGAATCTCTCCCTTAGTATCTCACGGCGCAGCGGATGTGATGAAGCCTGTCAGCGGGAAGTACTGCTCAAGGTCGCCGGTCTGCTACCCTCGTTTTCGATGAATTCCACCCCGCCGGAGATGTCCTTGGACATTGAGAGGGTAGTGAAGGAGTACACCGGAGTAGAGGATCCTTTCGCGGAGGAGAAGGAAAAGAGCAATCGCGCGGCCCTGGAGGCGGCTCCCGAGGTGCGGAGGATAATTCGTCGTAGTGACAATCCCCTTCTCACAGCCGTTGAGTTTGCCATTGCGGGCAACAGCATTGACTACGGTGCTTCCCACAACCTCGACGTGCTTGCCACAATGAAGCACCTTATCCAGGATGAAAATGCCCGCATCGGCAGCGAAAACCCGGAGCATTTCCAGCTGAAGAAGCACGAGGAAGATCTGAAAAAGAAGCGGAACCTGCTCTACCTGACCGACAACGCGGGGGAAATCGTGTTCGATATGCTTCTGATCGAGCTTCTAAAGGATAGGTTCCCCTCCCTTAAAATCACCGCGGTGGTACGCAACAGTCCGGTACTCAACGATGCTACCCTTCAGGATGCCGAGAACATCGGATTGACGAACCTGGTCCCTGTGATATCCAGCGGGAGCGATGCCTCCGGTACGGTTTTGTCGTTTTGTACTCCGGATTTTCTCGACAGATTTCAAAAAGCGGACATGGTGATCGCGAAAGGGCAGGGCAATTATGAAACCCTTTCGGATGTTGACAGAGAGATCTATCTTATGTTTAAATCAAAGTGTGATGTGATCGCCCGCCATTCCGGCAGCCGGGTCGGAGATATCATGCTGCTCAAGAAAGGGATTATAACAAATTAAGACATAATGTAGCTTTTTTAGAACACAAGTGTATAGAAAAAAATACTCTTCCTTGATTCTCTGGTCAACAAACTTTTTTCTCCTGTACCTATCATTATATGGTATAAGAAGATAATATTTTTTTGGATAGCTCATTTTTATGGCACGAAAGTTGCATGTTTGTTAGAAGAATCTGAAGTAATTATAATTTTAAGGATCGAGTTTTATGAGTTCATTCGCACAGGTAAAAAACTTATTGGAAGATAGTGAAATCACTACGGAAGTCGTTCGAAAATCAATCCATATGCTGATTGCCCTGGTGCCGCCTCTGGCGGCTCGCAACATCAATCTGACCGTGGCTATGCTGGCGGGGGGGGTGCTTTTTTTCACCTGGACTGAAAATCTTCGTCTCCATGGACGCAAGGTTGTGCTTATTTCATT
>CAZJIN010000422.1:0-3087 GCA_964545955.1 uncultured Sediminispirochaeta sp. | reverse complement strand
CCCTCTCAGACAATGCTCTATATCCTCGAACCTGCGATGGAGGCGGTATAAGGGATGATCCGAGAAGGATCATGTTAGACTATCCCACAGGGACCGGCAGTATGATAGGCTTTCCCTTCCGGCTGTTTCAGGTAGGGTGATCACACCGTCATAGCCGGCGGCACGCAAACCTTCGAGGAAAGACCTGTAATCAACACCGTCGTCAGGAAGCGGCGGCTGTCTCGGTCCCCCCTCATCCGTAGGATTTTCCATCTGCACATGGGATAGGAGAGAAGGGTACGCAGCCAGATCTTTGGTACCAAGACCTATCCTGGAAAGCTCACGAAAACTGATGAGCGAAGAGATATTGTCTCTGCCTACCAGGGGTAGGAATTCCCCGACCTCTTCCAGAGAATTGAGAAAATTTGTCCGCCGCGGACCCAGGGGTTCTACAAGAATGCTGATACCGTATTTGCCGGCTGTCTCACAGAGAAGGTAGAGAAACTGAAGGACCTGCTCCCTGACTCCGCTCAGGTCTCCCTCCAGGGGAAGGACTCTGGCACGGCCGTCACTCCAGGCTATCTTCGTACAACCCAGACCGGCCAGCCGCTGCACGGCCTTTTTCAGATATTCCGTCCAGGCATACATATTGAAGCCCCTCTGGGTGACCCATGCCCCGGCAGGAAGCGGCGCCGAGCAGACCTCGGAACTGAGCTCCAGATGTGCCATCTGTTCTTTGAGGGAATTAAATACCGTCTCATCCAGCTTCATGATTGAATCCACCGTTGGTTGAAGCCTATTAAACCCTTCGGCGGCGATGTCCTTCAATCCACCCGATACTCCCGGCACCTCAAGCGAACTGATCATTTTACCCCAGCGGATACTCATTTCCCTTCCTCTCCGGGCTTCGCCTGCCCCATCACATCTGCCCCAGGTTTACCAAGGCCTCCAGAGCCAGGATGTAGCTGTTTTTTCCAAAGCCCCCGATCACTCCCACACAGACCGGGGCGATCACGGATTTATGACGAAACTCTTCACGTGTATGTACGTTGGATATGTATACCTCAACGCAGGGAAGGAGCATCGCTCCAATGGCACTGCGAAGGGCATAGCTGTAATGGGCCAGGGCTCCGGCATTGATGATCACCCCTTCGAATGTGTCGGGAGCCGACTGGAGACTGTCGATGATGGACCCTTCGCTGTTGAACTGTCGGCACTCCACCTCAACATCCAGTTCTTCCGCCCTCTTGCGCAGGCCCTGGTGAATGTCTTCCAGTGAGCCCCGACCATAGATGGAGGTCTTGCGGGCACCGAGTAGGTTGAGGTTGGGACCCGATATCACCAGGAATTTTCTCTTTTTCACAGCATTACTCCTTTCGCCTTAGCCAGATTAAGGGTCCCCGTCGGCGCACCGGGACACGGACTTCAGACCAGCCAGGGTTCGAAACGTTCTTCCATCAACGCCCGCAGGGCGAGAATATATCCATGGGAACCGAATCCGCAGATCTGACCGATACAGACAGGGGCGATCACCGAAACATGTCGAAAGCTTTCTCTCTTGAAAACGTTGGAGATATGTACCTCTACGGTAGGAACCTCCGAGGCGGCGATACCGTCCCGAAGGGCGATGGAATAATGGGTGTAGGCACCGGCATTTATCACAATCCCGTCTGCCTTGCCGCGGCATTTCTGGATATGGCTTACAATCTCTCCCTCCGTGTTCGACTGAAAATATTCGACTTCGACATTGAGGTTCTGCGCTTCTCTTGAGATCTCCTCGTTGATATCCTGCATCGACATTCCACCATAAATCCCGATCTCACGCTTTCCCAGCATGTTCAGATTTGGACCATGGATCACCACTACCCGTTTTGGCACCCGCTCTCTCCTTATAGCCATTAGAAACAATCAGAGTACTTTCCAGATAATAGTAGTTTTTCGGAAAAGGTGCAATCAAAAACCCCGGCTCAGCCACCGATCCCATCGCTGAACTGCATTTCGATGGGCATGAACACACCGGGAGTAATAGTCTCGTACTGGTGCCAGGGGTAGTCGCCATGTTCATCACACATCGGCCGATGGGTAGCTCCCGGAGCCAGGAGTTCCTCCAGATAAAGCGAACTCACATCCTGTTCCAGGAACTGCTGCATTCTGCCGTACCCCACAATCTGGGTGTGGACTTCTCTGAAGCATTCACCGCCCCAGTGTTCCCTGTGAAGCCCCACATTCAACGGAACAGAATCGGCATAACACATGTTTACAGCTACGTTGCCCAGCTGGATTTTTTCCGTCCTCCAGAGGCCGACTCCCCGATGCCGTTCCTCTTTCGTTGTTTCATAGGCAAGAACCCATTTCTCCCTGATCTGTCGAAAGAGTTTTTCCGTATCATCGTTACGACTATAGTCTTCAACAATGAGACATTTCTCAACATTTCTTATCGGCGTACCTATAATAACTGCCGACTGAAGGAAACCCAGCTTCTGTCGCTGAATCGAAATATCCACTTGTGATAGGTTGATTATGATTGAGTTGCTTCCAACCTCGTACTCCGTCTCGTTGAGAAGGTATTTTACACTGAAAAAAGGTTCGGCGAAATCCAATCTTCTGATACTCATGACCCGATTAGATCCTTAATATGCTGAAAAGCTTCGGCGCCGGTGTAGTACAGGGGTATCTTTAATGAGAGGTTACGCAATTTCTCATCCATCAGACCAAAGGGGATTTGCCCCAGCAGGATACAATCCACCCCCTTCTTTTCCATCTTCAGGATGGATTCAATGACCAACTTATCGTGTTCCGCGAATCGACCCTGATTAAAAAGGTCCAGGGCTCCATTTGTATTGGAAAAAACACAGGAGACTTTCCTGTCATACTTTTTCTCCCGTCGTCTTACCTCTTCGATCACATGGGGAACAGTGTAGGGAGTTGTATTGATGATTCCTATTCGGTCGTACTGTTCAACTACCCTGTCAAGAATGACGGCATCCAACTGAATGAAGGGAACGGCAACGACCTTGACAGCATATTCGGTGGCCTTCGGCATAAGACTGCAGCAAGATACAATCACACAGCAGCCGTTCCTTTCCAGCTGATCACCGAAATTCGCCC
>CAZJIN010000421.1:0-3091 GCA_964545955.1 uncultured Sediminispirochaeta sp. | reverse complement strand
TTTTGATATAGAGAACCCGAAAATCCCTTCTGAGTTGAACGCGGAATTCCTCAAACTTGCCGATGCATCGGTCAACGCGCTGTCAAACATAGTAAAGGCCAACCGGGCTTTTTTCAAGAACAATAATATTATCCATGACTACATCCACAAAGTTCATTTTCACGAACATGAAGCCGACAGGATTGAAGAGAAACTAAAAAAACTTATTTTTCAGTCTGAAAACTACGGCGGACTTGCCGAAAAATTGCAATTGAGGGATTTTGTCACCTATATCTCCAGCCTCGCCGACGAATCCGAGAATGTCGCAGAGCGTCTCTCCGTCTACTCAATCAAACGATCCATCTGAGGTAGTCTATGTTGCAAATATTATTCCTTTTATCCAGTGGCTTGTTTTTGGGCTGGTCCCTTGGCTCAAATGACGCGGCCAACGTGTTTGGTACCGCGGTTGGAACTAAAATGATCCGTTTTCGCACCGCGGCCATAGTCGGAAGCATCTTCGTTATCCTCGGAGCAGTCATAAGTGGTGCCGGCGCAACGGAAACTCTTGGAAAACTTGGTGCGGTCAATGCCCTCGGTGGGGCGTTTACCGTCGCCCTCGCCGCGGCCCTTACCGTACTGTGGATGACTCGTCTAAAACTCCCGGTCTCCACTTCTCAGGCCATCGTCGGGGCTATCATCGGATGGAACCTCTATGCCCATATGCCGACGGACTATACTTCTCTCACAAAGATTGTGTCCACGTGGGTGCTTTGCCCGGTGCTTTCCGCTTTTTTTGCGTTCATCTTTTTCTTTCTATTTCGCCTCATTGTCAGCAGGATGCGATGCAGTATCATCAGGCTCGACTCCTACACCCGGTTTGGACTCGTTCTTGCCGGGGCATTTGGCTCCTACAGTCTCGGGGCGAACAACATCGCCAACGTGATGGGGGTTTTCGTACCGATTTCACCGTTCAGCGATAGCACCTACTGGATTTTCTCGATCTCCAGTGCGCAGAAACTATTCCTCTTAGGGGGACTGGCTATTTCTTTCGGAATCATCACCTACTCCAAAAGGGTTATGGAGACCGTCGGATCAAACCTGTACAAGCTCTCCCCCGTAGCAGCCCTTGTGGTCGTGCTGGCCAGTTCCGCAGTCCTGTTTCTGTTCGCCTCCGAAAACCTCGAGTTCTGGCTTCAGTCAAGAGGGCTCCCCACTTTTCCGCTGGTACCGGTTTCCAGTTCCCAGGCGGTAGTCGGTGCTGTTATTGGAATCGGTTTGGCTAAAGGGGGAAGAAATATAAACTTCGGAGTACTCGGAAGAATAAGTATCGGGTGGATTGCCACTCCCGCCGCCGCGGGTCTGAGCTCCTATATCCTTCTGTTCTTCGTGCAGAACCTTTTTATGTTCCAGGTGTACAGTTAGACCCTGGATCGCAGGACGAAGGACTCAACACGTATCCAGAAGTACTCGTGCCAGTTCCACGAAGCCGGAACCACCGGGAGACCTGGTCACATAAGCGGGGGGAGATGAAATATAGTCCATCATGTCCAGGATATTGGCCACCCCGCAGGAAACGGGAAAAAACTCAAACATAGGCTGATCATTCGGGGAATCGCCGCAGAAGAGAACCTGTCTCCGCATTTCTTCCTCACTGAGCCTGTAGTGCTGCTGAAAAAAATATTTCGTCATGGAAACCTTGTCATACTTCCCAAACCAGGTGTTCACATGTATTGAGCTTATTTTTGCCTCAGCCCCCTCGGCTACACAGAGTGCCCGAATCCGCTCGGCCACATCAAACCCGAGGTAGGGGGGATCTTCACGAAAATCGATAGCCAGGTCAAACTGTCTTCCCGGCTGATCTCGGGCCACTCTCGTGCCGGGAATTTCAGTCAGAATTTTTTTTCGTAGCTTCGTAAGCTTCTCTGTGGAAGCACCGGAGGCCACTTCCGGATGATAGAGAGATCTTATTCTGACCGCGCCGTCCTCCTCTTCGGAATAGTAAACAAAGGCGCCGTTTTCACCAACCACTGCGTGCACCGGCCATTGGCGGATAATCATATCGCACCAGCCCGCGGGTCTCCCGGTTACCGGGATAATGAAAAACCCTCTCTCATACAGCTCCCATAACGCTGAGTAGGAATCGGCTTTGAGTTTGCCCTCCTCGGTGATGGTGTCGTCAATGTCTGTGACGATAAACCGCAAGGGAACACAAGCTTTTTTCAACTGTGAAAGTGGTTGAAGGCGGTCTTGCTCCATAGTATCAATTCCAATTAGAAGAAGCACTGCGAATATATGTGATGAAGGAGAATACCGAAGAGACCGCGCCAAGCACGAACACCGCTACGGTGAAGGTCTTCAGTGACCCGAGGCCCGGTAGCTCAGGACTGATCCGTGAAAGAACCGTATAGGCTATTCCAAGCACCCCACCGAGGGCATAGGTTACGGCCTTCGCCTTTCCCCAGAGAGACGCGGCCATCGCGGTTCCCTTGCCTATCAGAAGCATTCTGAGAAAGGTAATCCCCAATTCCCGGTATAATACCACGAGAAATATCCAGGCCGGCATCAAGCCGGAGAGGGTAAAGCAGAAAAAATAGGTCAACCTGCTCATCACATCGGCAAAGGGATCTATGACCTTGCCCACATCCGTGACAAGGTCAAGCTTTCTCGCGAAATAGCCGTCCAGAAAATCGGTAAGCTCCGATCCAAGGAACAGAACCACGATCATGGCCATTGAAAAGAGTTCACAACATCCCGTCCACTGGGGAAGAAAAAAGAACACAAAGAAAAGTGGTGAAAGAAAAATCCTTACCACTGTGATGGTATTGGGTAAATTCATAAGGTACTGTACGTATTTTTTTGAGGGCTGTCAACAAACACCGAAATTTCAGACGGCCCATGGATGCGGCGCACACAGGCTACTGTTGCCAGCTGTGTCTGCCGACGATGTTTGTCCCCGGGTTTTTAACGGGCAATCCTCTGCTTTTCACTATAGGGAGGGGGAAACGATCGGGAAAATTCCCGAAACACCTGGAGGTAGTGTCGGTTTCGGGCGTAGCTGTAAAATATTCGGAACCCCGCCGTTGGTATTTCATTGATAAGGTTTCTCAGAGGG
>CAZJIN010000420.1:0-3104 GCA_964545955.1 uncultured Sediminispirochaeta sp. | reverse complement strand
CAAAAAGAGATACAACATAAGCATAATCGAAAACGAATCGGTGAAACACGTGGAGCCTCCCTTTATTATTGTGGGAAACCACGTCAGCTTCTGGGACCCCTTTTTCCTCCATATGGATATCACCCCGACCATTCAGTACATCACCTCGGACAATATTTTTCGAAAACCCCTGCTGGGCACCGTAATGCGACTCCTCGGTTCGATACCCACTTCGAAGTTTATGAGCGACATCGCCACAATCGCCCAGGTACTGCGCGTAATAAAGCGCAGGGGTGTGATCGGCGTCTTTCCGGAGGGTCGTCGAACCTGGGACGGGAGCAAGCTCAACCACGTGAAGACGGTATCAAAACTGATCCACCGCCTGGGTCTTCCAGTGGTTGGGGTGATCATCAAAGGGGCATACCTGGCCAATCCCCGCTGGGGCCGTCGCATACGACACGGGAAGGTGGAACTGGAATACAAGCTCATTTTCACCCCTGAAGAACTCAAGGGGATGTCCCTCGAAGAGGCCCACACGGCGATGAAGGAGAGACTCTCCCATGATGATATGGAGTGGCAACGCCGGAATATGGTTCCCTTTGTCGGAAAAGCACCGGCGGAATACATCGAGAAGGCCCTCTTCATCTGCCCGAAATGCAAGGGGATCAAGACACTGCACTCAAAGGACGACATCGCCACCTGTACCTCTTGCGGCTACAGTTTCAGGTACAACCAGTACGGCTTTCTCGATCCCGTCTCGGGGCCCCTGGTATTCAACACGGTATCGGACTGGAACCACTGGCAACTGGAGTATTATGAAGAGCTTCTCTTCCACAAAGAGGACCCGGAGGAGGTGCTCCTGGAAGAAGGGCCGGCGATACTCCTGCAGGGCTACAGGACAAAACCGCTTAGAAAGCTCAATACCGGCCGGGCGATGATCACTCCTGGAGGTATCGCCTTCCAGACTACTATCGGAAAAAAAATCTTTTTTCCCATCAAGGAGATAATGGGAGAAAACGTTCAGGATAGGGAAAAGTTCGAGTTCTACCACGGCAATTCGCTGTTCAGACTTGATTTTGTAAATCCCCGCGAGTCCGCCTTCATGTGGTACCAGACGGTGTTCCTGCTGCACAGAAAGTTGCAGGTCCCCAAGCTGAACACGGAGAACCAGGTGAACGCCTAGACCCTACAGAGAACACCGAACCATGCGGGGGATAGACCGGGCCTCCTGTGCGTATTCAGTGCCTAACAGCCGCCGCGACTCATAGATCGATCGGAAACTTCTTCGAGTCGTTTGATTTCCACCTTTGTCCCCTTCTGTTCCAGTTCCAAAAAGTAGGCCTTCGCCGCTTTTTTTGGATTGCCGGTGACTCGTATTTGTACTCGGTTGTCCTGTTCCAGTTCGTGTTCCACCCGTTCCACCGGAGCCGTTTCCAGGTAAAGCCAGCAGTCCCGACAGCAGTGCGCGTCGAGATATTTCTGCAGATTGCCCACGTCTACCCAGCCGAACTGCTTACCGTACACCAGCACCACCTCAGGTTCTTTCGTTTCAGTGTTTTCCGCCATCTTCTCCTCCTTTTCCACTTTTTTATCTCCTGCCGGGGTGGAGTTTTCTGTACTCCCCCGGGCTCATCCCCTCCATCTTGCGAAAGACGCTGCTGAAATAATTGAGTGATTCGTAACCGCAGCTGTTCGGGATGCACCACCGAGTACACCCCGGAGTGGCGGAGACCGATCACCTGCAGAATCCGTGGCAGAAAAGCACCGTTGAAGGTGAACCAGTGGACCTTCCAGGGGTTGGTCATCGGGTAGTAATTGTGGGGTACCTGCGGATAGAGAAACATCGCCTGACCGGGGCCCACCGTGAAGTCCAGCCCATCCACATTGAGCAAACCTTCCCCCTCCTCACACTGGATCCACTGATAATGCGGATACCCCTTCGGTCTGGAGTGCGGGTCCATCTCCGTTATAACACTGAATGAAAACTTGCCCATAAACGCCTACTTCAGTATAACCCGATCTTAAAATATCCACAATCGGATTCAAATCTTTCGATTGACCGTTTTTGCCGGGAGGTGCATAACTTTATCGAAGGCCCGAAGCAGGGAATTGTAAAAAAATCAAGCAAGGAGCGCTTTATGAAAAAGCTGAACGGCCTTTATACCGTCTATGGCAACCCCGTCAAGGCATCCCATTCCCGCGCCGCCGACAGATGGCAGCGGATGTTTGTCAAAAAATTCAGCTATGAACCGGCGGAGAAATATAAACTCAAGATCGAGGACAATCCCCATCTGGGAGAGGTCTTCGGAATGAAGAATATCCTTCGAGTGGAGGGTGTGAAAGACAAGGAGTTCGCGATGGACGCGGCGGGACCGGTGCCGGCCGACCCCAAGGGTATCATTATCAGCACCATCCGAATGGGCTTCGGGCATTACCGTATCGTCATAGCGGGAGCGTCCGCCCCCCGGGCCATGGGATTCACCCCCTACTGGCTCGACCTCCTCAGTATTCCGGGGATCACCAGCGACGTGATCAACTGGTGTAACACCTGGTACAGCCGCTGGTCCAGGATCAGCCAGAACAGCTCTTTTTTCAATAAATACGTGTGGGAACCGGTGACTACCGGTGAGCCGACACTCCCGTTGAGACCCGGACCATCCCGCACACCCTGCAAGCCATCGATCTCATAACCGAAGAGACGGATCTGCTGGAAATGTACTGCGATTCCATCGTAAAAAACAAGCAGATAGGCATCTACGACGGGGCCTATAACTGCGTCACCCTGGCCACGGGAAAGGAGTTTCGTCGCGACTAGGCCACTGCAGACGGCAAAGTCAGGCCCTTTGATTAGAAAGGCACCCCTCCCCCATCATGCCACATTGCTCCATTGAAAGCCCGATAAAAATGGAGGAATTCCCTTTTGTGTGTGGCGCGAACCAAATATGTATACTATACTTTAAATCCTATTTATCTCTGAAATAAAAGTGTGGATAAGAATATGGAAACAAGGGACGGGAGTTGACGATGCCCGAAAAAAGACGAGGAATGCGAAGAACCATCTTTTACTATCTTACCGTCTTGCATGGTGAGACGGAGAAGCCAATAGGAAGACTGGGGGACATATC
>CAZJIN010000419.1:0-3111 GCA_964545955.1 uncultured Sediminispirochaeta sp. | reverse complement strand
TGCTACAGGAAAGCGGCTCAGCTTTCCCAAAAGGTGAATATGAACGCCCTGGATACCCCTCTGGACAAAGTGGTGGTGTACCTGGATCCCACTGAGTTCCGCAGCACCTGGCTTGGGGACAAATCAATCTACCGTACCAGAATGGCCCTCAAGGACCAGGGAGAACTCATCGTGCTGGCCCCTGGGGTCAAGGAGTTCGGAGAAGATCGGGAAATTGACTCTCTTATTCGAAAGTACGGCTATGTTGGAACCGAAAAAGTTCTTGAAGCGGTAAAAAAGAACGACGACCTGGCGGGGAATCTGGGCACGGCAGCCCATCTTATTCATGGATCTTCGGAGGGGCGTTTTTCCATCACCTTCTGCGCGGGAGGACTAAGCCGTGAGGAGATCGAGTCGGTGAACTACCGGTATGAAGAACTGGGACCGATGATGGAGCGCTACAATCCCAAAAAGCTGAAAGACGGTTGGAACACCCTTCCCGACGGCGAAATAATCTACTATATCAGCAACCCGGCCCTCGGTTTGTGGTATGAAAAATCAAGATTTTAAATAACTGGAGGAAAAAATGGAAAAAAAAGCGGATCTTGGTCTGATAGGCCTGGCAGTCATGGGACAGAATCTCGTACTCAATATGAACGATCATGGATACACCGTGGCCGTGTTCAATCGAACGGTATCGAAGGTCGATGGGTTTATGGAAAATGCCGCGAAAGGACGGGATACCATATATGGAGCGCACACGGTGGAGGAGTTCGTCTCCATGCTGGAACGTCCTAGAAAAGTCATGTTGATGGTCAAAGCCGGTGAGGTGGTGGACAAATTCATCGAAATGCTTCTTCCCCACCTTGAAAAAGGGGATCTGATCATCGACGGGGGAAATTCTCACTTTCCCGATACTATTCGCCGCACGAAATACCTCGAAGAAAAGGGTATGCTCTATATCGGCACCGGGGTATCCGGTGGTGAAGAGGGTGCGCGTCTTGGCCCTTCGATTATGCCGGGGGGGAGTCCCGCCGCCTGGCCGCTGGTAAAAAATATCTTCCAGGATATTTCCGCCAAAACCTCCGACGGAGAAGCATGCTGTGAATGGGTCGGTGAAAACGGCGCGGGTCATTACGTGAAAATGGTCCACAACGGCATCGAATACGGGGATATTCAACTCATCTGTGAAGCCTATCACCTGATGAAAAGCGGCCTCGGCATGAGTGCCGAAGAAATGCACGGGGTCTTTGCGGAATGGAACACAGGAGATCTCGACAGCTATCTGATTGAGATCACCAGGAATATCCTGAATTTCAAAGATGAAGACGGGAGCGCTCTTGTGGAAAAAATTCTGGATACCGCGGGCCAGAAGGGCACCGGTAAATGGACCGCGATCAGTTCTCTTGATATGGGAATTCCGATCACCCTCATTGGCGAGGCTGTGTATTCCAGATTCCTTTCCGCCCTGAAGGAGGAAAGAGTCCGCGCATCGAAAGTGTTGAAAGGACCGGATGCTTCCTTTGACGGTGATCGGGACAGCTTCATAGAGGATATCAGGAGGGCACTGCTCGCGTCGAAGATTGTCTCCTACGCCCAGGGTTTCATGCTGATGCGCCAGGCCGCAAAGGAGTTCAATTGGAACCTCAATTACGGCGGGATTGCCCTTATGTGGAGGGGAGGCTGCATTATTCGCAGTGTTTTTCTCGGAAAGATCAAGGAAGCCTTCGATCGGAATTCGGAACTGGACAACCTGCTGCTGGATGATTACTTCCACACCCTCATCGATGACGCACAGGCCTCCTGGCGCAGGGTGATTGCGAAGGCGGTGGAGCTGGGGATTCCCGTACCGAGTATGTCGACAGCCCTAAGCTTCTTCGACGGCTATCGCAACGAACGACTTCCCGCCAACCTCTTGCAGGCCCAGCGGGACTATTTCGGCGCCCACACCTACGAACGAGTCGACAAGCCGCGGGGAGAGTTTTTCCACACAAACTGGACCGGCACCGGGATGGACGACGTTTCCTCCGGTACCTACAACGCGTGACCTGATTCCCCCCGGGGCTTTGCCCCCGGGGGAATCCCCCCAGGAGAGGGTGAAAAAAGGAGTTATTCCCCGGGGTCTATCTCACTCAACTTTACAGGACGATGTTCCGCCAGGGATTTTTTCGCTGCAAGTCCCATAACAACCGGGTATTTGCCATCCAAACCCTGGACCGGGACTTCTTTGTTATCAAGGATACACCGCACGAAGAGGGTCATCTCGTCGATGTAAGATTCCACATACCGCTCCACAAAGAAGTTGAGCGGGAGGTCCTCCGAGACACCCTCTATCCCGCTCAGTCGAACCCGATTCGGGGTGTTGTTGTCACTCCCGGCCATACCCTTGCTTCCAAAAACCTCTGCGCGTTGATCATAGCCGTAGACTGCCTTTCGGCTGTTGTCGATTGATCCGACTACTCCGTTTTTAAATTGGAGTGTAACCAGGGCGGTGTCAATATCTCCAGCCTTTCCGATCTCCGGATCCACCTTCACCGCGCCTATCGCGTAGACCTCTTCAACCTCTTCGCCGATGAGGTACCGTGCCATATCAAAATCGTGGATCATCATATCGAGAAAGATACCCCCAGAAACCTTCACGTACTCTATCGGAGGTGGCGCCGGGTCCCGGCTGGTGATTTTCAGAATATGGGGTTCCCCGAGGGAACCTGATTCGACGAGCTCCCGAATACGACGGTAGTTTGAGTCGAAACGACGGTTGAAGCCGATCTGCAGTTTCACTCCACTCCGCTTCACCTCTTCGAGGGCGTGGTCAATTTTTTTTAAGTCCAGGGCAATCGGCTTCTCGCAAAAGATGTGTTTCCCCGCCCGCGCGGCATCTTCCATAATCTGCGCGTGGGTGTCGGTACTCGAACAGATGATCACCGCGTCTGTTTCCGGATCCTTCAGAATATCATGATAGTCACTGTGGTACCTCGGGATATCCAGTTCCTCCGCACACTGTTGGGCCGCTTTTTCGATCACATCCGAGACGGCGGTCACCTTCACATCCGGAATCCGTCTTGTAAGGTGCATCCCATGAAGCCTCCCTATTCTGCCGGCACCTATAATCCCCACTTTCAGTTCTTTTTT
>CAZJIN010000418.1:0-3139 GCA_964545955.1 uncultured Sediminispirochaeta sp. | reverse complement strand
GAAGCTCGTAAAAGAATTCAGGCGCAGATTCTCCGAAGCACCGACGGCTCTTTTCAGCAGCCCGGGACGTACAGAACTGGGGGGGAATCACACGGACCACAACAATGGAAAAGTCCTTGCCGGCAGTATTCAGCTCGACAAGATCGCCGCGGTAATCCCGCGGAACGACAACATGGTGGAACTGGTGACCGAAGGATTCTCCGAAGACCTCACTACAGACCTGTCGGACCTGAGCCCCTCTCCTGCCGCCGCGGGCAAAGCCGCGGAGCTGGTCCGGGGAGTGGCGGCATATTTCGCCTCCCGGGGCTACAAATACGGCGGTTTCTCCGCCTATGTTCACAGTACCGTGGCCATGGGATCCGGACTCAGTTCATCCGCGTCTCTGGAAGTGCTGATCGGTAAGATTTTCAGCTCCCTTTACAATCAAGGAGAGGTGTCGACGATTGAGCTTTCCAAAGCCGGTCAATTTGCCGAAAACACCTTTTTTCACAAACCCTGTGGATTGATGGACCAGCTTGCATGTGCCGTCGGCGGAATTATCTCCATAGATTTTGTCGATCCCCTTGAGCCCATGATCGAAGAGATTGAATTTGACTTCGACAAATACGGGTACCGGTTGATGATTATGGATACGGGAGGCGACCACGCCGACTTAACCGACGAATATGCCGCCATTCCCGCGGAAATGCGATGCGTGGCAGGACAACTCGGCGTGGAAGTCCTGAGGGAAAGTAACCTGGAAGAACTTCTGCGACAAAGCAGGGGTCTCCGTGAAACCTGCGGAGACCGCGCGGTTCTTCGGGCGTTCCATTTTTTTCATGAGAACCGGAGGGTCGACGCGATGAAGGAGGCCCTGCATTTTCACGACATCAACGCCTACCTGCGTCTCGTCGAAAAATCGGGAATCTCCTCTTGGACGATGCTGCAGAACTGCATGCCCTCAGGTGCCGTCAAAAACCAGGCCGTTGCCTTCAGTCTCGGCTATCTGCGTGAGCTCTGGCCGAAGGGTGTTTTTCGGGTACATGGTGGAGGCTTCGCCGGAACTGTTCAGGGATATGTTCCCGGAAACCGATTTAAGGAACTGTGGAAGGGGATAGAGCTCCAGGGTCCCGAGGATGAAGTTATGCGGAGTATGATAACCCCGCTATCAATACGCCCCTACGGGGTAATAAAAATAGGAGAGTTAGTAAATGAACATTAGCCCACTTCAGAAAAACCGTTACCGGTATCAGCCGAAGCTTCCAACAATCCTGCGAAAGCCGATATCCAATATCGCCATGGAATATGGTCCGGAAACCGAATCAGAAGACAACCAGGCCCAAATGAAAGAGATGTTTCCCCATACGTACGGGAAACCGATCGTCAGTTTCACCGAGGGGGATTCCCCCCAAAGTGGAGAAAGTATCAATCTAGGCGTGGTCCTTTCCGGCGGCCAGGCCCCCGGCGGACACAACGTCATCGCGGGGATCTATGACGCGATGAAAGCGGCGAACAGCGATTCGAAGCTGTATGGTTTTTTAAATGGCCCTTCCGGTATTCTGGAGGCACGCACCCTGGAACTGAACGGTCAGTACATCGATCGATACAGGAATACCGGCGGTTTTGATATTATCGGATCCGGACGTACCAAGCTGGAAAAGGAAGAACAGTTTGAAGTTACGGAGAAAGTCTGTCGGGACCTCGGCATTTCCGCGATTGTAATAATCGGAGGTGACGATTCGAACACCAACGCCGCTATTCTCGCGGAGTACTTCAAGAAAAAGGGCACCGACATCACCGTTGTGGGCGTTCCAAAAACAATCGACGGCGATCTAAAGAACGAACAAATAGAGGTATCCTTTGGTTTTGATACCGCTACAAAAACCTACTCCGAACTTATCGGGAATATCGGACGGGACGCCAACTCCGCCAGGAAATACTGGCATTTTATTCGCCTGATGGGGCGCAGCGCCTCTCACATCTGCCTCGAATGCGCCCTTCAGACCCAACCGAACTTCGCCATCATTTCAGAGGAGATTGAACAAAACCACACCACTCTCAATGAAATAGTTGAAGGTATCGTAAAAACGATCGTGAAGCGAAGCGAAGAGGGCATGAATTTTGGAACAGTACTGGTACCGGAAGGGTTGATCGAATTCATCCCGGAGATGAAGGTCCTGATCACCGAGTTAAACACACTATTAGCGGAGCATCAGAGCTACTTCTCCACCCTCAACACCTACGAAGACCAGGCCGAATGGATCAACAAAAACCTTTCCAGGGACGCCAGTTACGTTTTTTCATCGCTTCCCAACAATATCCAGCGCCAGCTCCTCATGGATCGGGACCCCCACGGCAATGTACAGGTATCAAGAATAGAGACCGAAAAACTTCTGATTGAAATGGTAGAAGACACCTTGAATGAATGGAAAACAGAGGGAAAATACCAGGGCAAATTCTCCTATCAGCACCATTTTATGGGATATGAAGGGAGGGCCGCCTTTCCTTCGAACTTCGATGCCGACTATACCTACAGCCTCGGCTACAATGCCTATCTCCTGGTCTCCTTCGGAATGAGCGGGTATATTTCCGCAATCCGAAATCTCTCCCTTCCCCCCGATCAGTGGGTACCCGGGGGAATTCCCATCACCATGATGATGAATATGGAAATGCGCCACGGCAAACGGAAACCGGTAATCAAAAAAGCTCTTGTGAAACTTGAGGGCAAACCCTTTAAAACCTTCGCCGCCAAAAGGAAAAATTGGGCCATCGAAACGGCGTATCTTTTTCCGGGGGCAATTCAGTACTACGGTCCCGATGAGATCTGCAACAGAACCACAATATCTCTGCAGCTCGAACAGAGGGATACCTTGGACTAAGTGGCTCATTGCGCGGCGAAACAGGTTCGAAGGGGATTTAGAACCGGCGATCGAGTATAATCATCAGATCGTCCCGGGAGAGTTCGACGGGAGTCTCCTTTAGAGAGCTCCGATTCACGATAAGCTCGAGCTCTCCCTTCCTGAATCCGTACGATGAAAGACGGGGAATCCCATAGTCTTCAACCATGCGGGAGAACAGATCCACCAAGGCCCGACTGTTTGCCGCCGCGCTTCCGAGATCTTTTCCCGTGAGCAGCACCGCCGCGGCGGCAAACCGCTGG
>CAZJIN010000417.1:0-3145 GCA_964545955.1 uncultured Sediminispirochaeta sp. | reverse complement strand
CTGAGTATCTTCTGCAGCTTCTTCTGGAATACAACACCTCCTTCGGCATCATCGCAAATCTCGCGGACGATCTGCGTCACCTCCAGCGTACCGAAATAGGAGAGTTCCGGGAGTTTTTCAGTTCCACCCAGGTAGGTTCTTCCACGATGCCCCATAAGCGTAATCCCTGGAACAGCGAGCATGTAAAAAGCCTGTGGAAGGCTTTTTCTCCACGGGTAATAAGCTTCTATATGGATCAAATCTCCGAACATCAACGTGATCTGACCAATTCAGCCAGCGCGCGGTTCATTTCGGACTACCTCGCCGGTTTTGCCGCCGCCACCAATCGAATGCTGAAGGTGGTGAAATCTCTCCATGTGGAACGGGAGAACCTTGAAAAAAATCTGAGGGGCAACGGTGACTTTATCCTCTCCGAGGCCGCATACATCCTCCTCTCCCGGGCGGGTGAGGCGGATGCCCACGAGAAGGTGCGAAAAATAACCCTGGAGTGCGAAACAAGCGGAGCCTCTCTCCTGGAAAAACTGAAGGAAGATCCGAAGACATGGAAAGCCGTGGAAGAAGAACTGCGAAAGACCCATAGTGTTGACGGGGAGACCTTTTTTAAAAATCCCGCCTATTACCGTGGCAAGACCGTCGAAAAAACCCGCCGCCTGACCGAAGATTACCGAAACCGGCTCAACAGCTTGAGACAAAACCTGAAGCGGGGGAGCTGATATGGACAGAATAGTAATTCTCGATTTTGGTGGACAGACGACCCAGCTGATCGGAAGACGAATTCGTGATCTCGGAGTCTATACCGAGATTTTTCCGGCGGATACCGTTGTTGATTCCGAGGTTCTCGATCAGACCCGGGGGATCATTCTGTCGGGTTCCCCCTATTCCGTGAATGATGAAGATCCCCCCTGGCCCCATCCTTCGGTATTTGAAGCGGGAGTGCCGCTGCTGGGAATATGTTTCGGGACGCAAATTCTAATGAAACAGTTCGGCGGTCGAATTACCTCCCTGCCCACCAGGGAGTATGGGAGGGCCCGTGTACATTTTCGAAGAGCTTCGACGCTTTTCGAAGAGGTTCCCGAGGGCTTTTCGAGCTGGATGAGCCATGGCGACAGTATCGATGTGCTCGCTGAGGGTTTCGAGGTAGTCGGCGAATCTGAAAACGGGATTCCCTCCGCGGTGGAGTCTGCTTCGATGCCCTTTTTTGGGATACAGTTTCACCCGGAGGTGAGCCATTGCGAGTATGGGGACCGGATCCTGGAAAATTTTGTCCTTCGTATCTGCGGTGCCACGAAGTCATGGACCATGGATCGGTACATCGAAGATACCCTTGAGACAGTACGTCTCAGGGTCGGTGACCGGAAGGTCCTGCTCCTCATCTCCGGTGGAGTGGATTCCTCCGTGGTCGCGGGGCTTCTGCTGCGTGCCCTTCCTGCCGAACAGGTGCATCTCCTGCACATCGATACAGGTCTGATGCGGAAGAGTGAGTCGGAGGACGTGATCAGGGACCTGGAACAGCTCGGCGCGACCCATTTACACTTTGTCGACGCGTCTCGGGAGTTCCTAGATGCCCTGGCCGGAGTCAGCGATCCGGAAAAAAAGCGTGAGATCATAGGTGATCTGTTCATTTCCATCCAGGAGCGGGAGGTTGCCCGGCTCAACGTGAAAGATTCTTTTCTCGCCCAGGGGACCCTCTATACCGACCTGATCGAATCGGGAAAGGGGGTGGGAAAAAAGGCTCAGGTCATCAAGTCCCACCACAATGTCCGTTCTCCCCTGGTGGAGGAGAAGCGGAAAAAGGGCCTCATCATCGAACCGTTGGACCGGATCTACAAGGACGAGGTTCGGCGGGTCGGCCGTCGGATCGGAATCTCCGAGGACGTCGTACGTCGACATCCTTTTCCCGGGCCGGGTTTGGCGGTGCGGATTCTCGGTGAAGTAACTCCCGAAAAGTGCCGGATCCTGCGGGAGGCAGATGCAATCTACGTGGAGGAGCTGAAGGCCAGGAAACTTTATGACGAGATCTGGCAGGCCTTTTCCGTTCTTCTCCCTGTCCGTTCGGTCGGGGTCACCGGAGATGCCCGCCACTACGGCTACGTCCTTGCCCTGAGGGCGGTGAACTCCTCCGACGGAATGACCGCCGATGTGTATCCCTTTCCCTTCCAGGACCTTCAGGAGATCTCCTCCCGTATCACCAATACCCTGAAGGATATAGGCCAGGTAGTCTACGACTGCTCTTCCAAGCCTCCTTCAACGATCGAGTGGGAATGATCCCGAAGGGGGGACGATCCGGGTTATTCCGCCAG
Organism: uncultured Sediminispirochaeta sp.; assembly: GCA_964545955.1. Lineage (GTDB taxonomy): Bacteria > Spirochaetota > Spirochaetia > DSM-16054 > Sediminispirochaetaceae > DSBN01. The sequence continues at coordinate 845 of CAZJIN010000417.1, read as the reverse complement.
GGGGCCTTGAAGTAGGGCGTGAAATGTTTCCATCATCGTGTCGAGTCGTCCCTTAAGGCTGAGCAGTAGGGGACTGACTTTTTCCCGGTCCCCTTGAGCGATCAGCTTCTCTATGGTGAGGGCGAGACTGTGTTCTTCAAGACGGTAGAGCACACCGGCGATATTGGCCAGGGAGTGGGCGTCTTTGATGGCCTTTTTATTGTCCCCCTTGGAAAAGGCCTGGTCCAGGCTGTTCATTCTGAGGGGTATATCCGTAAGCGCCATACGGAGCATGGATCTCAGGGTGTCCTCGTTGCCCGAAAACTCCTTCAGAAGCTGCTTTTCCAGGGCGGGAAGATTTTTCCTGGAATTTTCCGGTTCCGGAACCGGTTCTGGTTTCGGATCCTCATGTGTCGTCATTTCGTACAGGACCGTTATAATCTGATGTGAGCTTAGGGGTTTGCTGAGGAATCTATCAAAATCCGCGTCCCCGGCCCTGGAGTTCTCGGACGCGTCGATGTAGGCGGTGAGGGCTACAATGGGGATCGTCGACAGGGAGTGTTCCCTTTCATACGCCCTGATCGCCATGGCGGCATCGTACCCGTCCATCACCGGCATCTGGATATCCATAAATACCAGGTCAAAACTATCCCCTTTGAACAGATTCACAGTCTCCTGTCCGTTGTCGGCCATGGTGACTTTATGACCCTCTTTTTCGAGCACGGTCTTTATAAAAAGTTGATTGACCCTGTTGTCGTCGGCCACGAGAATTGAAAGTTTTTTCTCAGGCATATACTCTCCCCGCCTATTCTGATCTAAATTCTTGCAGTTTTGTCTTCAATTCATCGGCCAGCCCCCCGGCGGGT
>CAZJIN010000416.1:0-3146 GCA_964545955.1 uncultured Sediminispirochaeta sp. | reverse complement strand
CCTCTTCGCCGTCGGCGATGGAGTCGAACCCGGTGACCGGGCCGAGCTGACGGAACATCCTGCTGTTGTTGTTCCGCAGCGCCCCGATGTGCAATTGCATCACCCAGCCGCGTCGGGCGTTCATCCGGCCGAACTCGAGGAGACCTGCGGTGGCGAACATGGCCGCGTCTTCCGGTGAAATAGCGTTGCCGGTTCGAAGTTTGCTGGAAATAGTGGCTATCTTTTTCTCACCGGCGGGGGCATAGACCGGGCGAGTGAGGGCGTGGTCGGAGGACCTGCCTCCCAGGGAGTGAAAAAAAGCGTGTCTGGCATCGAGAGCCTCCAGGAAACTGCGGTAGTCCCTGATATCGGTGTCCGCCGCCGCGGCGAGCCGGTCTACGTAGTCATTGAAGCGGGCGGGATCATCCGTCGCCAGGGCCTTGTCGGGACGGAAGGTGGGAAGAACACGGGCTGAGCAGATACCTCGGTCCGCGATCTGTCGGTGATACTCGAGGCTGTCGGTGGGATCGTCGGTGGTACAGAGGGTATTCACCTTCATACGTTCGATGAGGGGTATTACCCGGAGCTCGTCGGTTCCAAGGAGTTCGTTGCTACGGTTGTAGATGTCATCGGCGGTGGAAGGGTCGAGGAGGTCGTCGATTTCAAAATACCGCAGGAGTTCGAGGTGGGTCCAGTGGTAGAGGGGGTTCCCGATGGTATGGGGAATGACGGAAGCCCAGGCCCGGAATTTTTCAAGATCCAGGGCATCCCCGGTGATAAGATACTCATCGATCCCGTCGGTGCGCATAGCCCGCCACTTATAGTGGTCCCCACCGAGCCAGACTTTGGTGAGAGAACCGTAGGATCTGTTTTCGGCGATCTCCCGAGGGGAGAGGTGGTTGTGAAAGTCAAATATCGGCATTTCCCTTGCGTGGTCGTGGTAGAGTTCTCGGGCGGTCTCACCCTGGAGGAGGAAGTTATCGTCTATGAAAGTCTTCATTGTCATAGCCCTCGTTTTGTGCGGTTTCGAATTTTATAGTATAATGAAACAAAACAGATGTCAAAGATTGAAAAAGGACCGGGGGAGACTCTCATGAAAAAATTTGGTTTTGGAATCATCGGGACAGGGTCGATTGCCCGACTTCACGCTGAGGCGATACACCATATGAAAGAAGGGGAGCTCATCGCCTGCTTTTCGACGAATAAGAAGAAAGGGGAAGCCTTTGCCAAGGATTTCGAGATTGACCGCTATGGAGACCTGGAAGGGTTATTGGACGACGACAGTATAGATATCGTCACCATCTGTACCCCCTCGGGGGCCCATCTCGATCCGGCTCTTGCGGCGGCCCGGAGGGGGAAGCACCTGATCATCGAAAAACCCCTCGAGGTCACGGGTGAGCGATGCGACCGGATTATCGAGGAGGCGGAAAGGAACCGTGTGGCCCTGGCCACGGTGTTTCAGAACCGTTACACCCCTGCGGCTCGCCGTCTAAAATTGGCCATCTCGGAGGGGCGACTGGGAAATATCAGCCTTGCTGTTGCGAGGGTGCTCTGGTACCGAAAACAGGAATATTACGATGAAAGTCGCTGGAGGGGAACATGGGAGCTGGACGGGGGCGGTGCCTTGATGAATCAGTCCATACACGTGGTTGATCTGCTGCAATGGTACATGGGTGAAGTGAAGGATGTGCGGGCTTTTGCCGGTTGTCGGGGGCACACGGGGATCGAAGTGGAGGATACGGCGGCGGTACTCCTGGATTTTACCTCGGGGGCTTTTGGATTACTCGCCGGCACTACGGCGGCTTACCCGGGGAGTTTCAAGTCTATCGAGATCGCCGGAAGTGGGGGTACCGTGGAACTGGAGGAACACCTACTGAAAAAATGGGATTTTAGGGTTCCTCGAAGGGAGGACGAAGAGATTATTCGGGAATACGGCACCATATCTCTTCGGAAGAGTATACTTTCGGAGGAGGAAGGCTCCACTCAAAGCGGCCCGGTTCAGGATGAGGGCGGAGCCCGTGACCCGATGAATATAGGCTATGCCGCCCATAAGAGGCAGTTCGAAGAGGTCTGCGCGGCAATTGAAGAGGGACGTTCTCCGGAAATAGATGGGGGAGAGGGGAAAAAATCCGTTGAGATTATCCGCCGAATCTATCGGGCCGCGGGATTGATTTGAGACGGATTTTTACTCCAGAGCCTGGATACGGCGAATATAATCTGAGAAGTTTTTTCCGTGGGAGGTGTATATCGGTTTCATTGCTTTGCGGAAGCTGCTGTTGTCGATATCGGTGATTATCTCACAGTCCGCTTCTCGGGCTTTGCGCAGGGATTCTTCTACTTTTTCCTGCCAGAGTCTTCGCTGGTGAGGTATGGATTCTCGTGCCGCCCGGCGGATAAGATCACGGTCTTTCTCTGACAGGCGGTCCCAGGTTTTTTTACTGAATAGAATGATTTCAGGGGTCCGGACATGGGCGTTCATGGTGTAATATTTGGCGACTTCGTAATGGCCCTTGGTGATCCACGAGGGATAGTTATTTTCAGCCCCGTGAATAACTCCGGTTTGAAGACCCGTGTAGACTTCCTCGAAGGGCAGTCTAATCGGTTCGGCTCCCACTGCTTCCACCATATCATGCATGATTTCCGCCTTCTGAACCCTGATTTTCAGTCCCTCAAGATCTTTGATGGAACGGATTGGACGGACTGAGTTGTAGAAGCTACGCTGTCCTGAATCGTAGTATCCGAGCCCGATCAGACCGGATTCTTCGAGTTTTCCCATCAATTCACGGCCGATCTCTCCGTCTACAACCCGGTGCATATGGTCAGCATCGGTGAATATATAGGGGAGAGAAAAAACCTTGAGGATAGGTTCAATCTGTGTGAGGGGGTTGATATTCACCCGGTTGATGTCGATTGCGCCGAGCTGAGTCTGTTCAATTGTCTCTTTTTCGGAGCCGAGCTGCGCGAGAGGGTAGACCTGTACAGTGATACGTCCATGGGTCCATTCTTTCAGGAGGTCCCCCATTTTTATCAATCCCTGAGTGGTGGGATAGGTCAGTTCGTGATCATCGGCGGCTTTCAGGACAATGTTGTCGGTATTTCAGCGGGGGAGAATCGTGGGAACATACCACAGGGCGGGGGGGGGAAAAAGGATCAGCAGAATCAGAAGC
>CAZJIN010000415.1:0-3147 GCA_964545955.1 uncultured Sediminispirochaeta sp. | reverse complement strand
TTGAGGAAATGGATTCAGACAAGTTGGGGAAACTTCTTCTGGCGTGGAACACAATCGCACTTAGTTTTCACTCAGTAATATCAATAGGCGTTGACACAGCAATTCTCAGTATGGAAAGTGTTGTACACTTTCCATACTGAGAATGCCTTCAACCGATGAGCGATTGCCCTATTTTCTAAGTGTTTGAAGCAATTCTCATTTTAGAAGTCTCATAGACTTCTAAAATGAGAATTGCTGGCATTGACATTGTGAAGAACTACACATATAATAAGAACATAGAGTACTAAATATTACTGCGCTATACTATTTTGTATCTCAAGAGTTCATTAAACAGAGTATAGGTGCGTACGATTCATGGAGAAAATTGATAGAAAAAGGAGTCGTATTATTCAATCAGGTACTTACCGAGATCGGGTCACCAAAAAATTGTGGTCCATTGGGTTTTTAACTGTTGCCAAATAAATAATTGAGTTTCTCGAGTCTCTTACTGTATTAGTAATGCTATCGAAAATCTTTAGTGGGTCGTATGATTGGTTTAATAAAAAGGGAGAAAAACAACAGTAAATGGGTCTATTACGGTATCTAATAAAAAGACTAATTCTATTGATCCCAACGATAATAGGGGTCACTATCCTTGTGTTTCTTTTAGTACACTTCATACCGGGCAATCCCGTAGAAGTGATGCTTGGTGAAAAAGCGACCGAGGCGGCGAGACAGGCACTCACCGAAAGGCTGGGACTTGATAAACCAATGCATGTACAGTACTGGAACTGGTTTACCCACATATTGAAGGGCGATTTTGGGATGTCCGTCCAGAGCAGAATGCCGGTTACGGAGGCAATCCTTACTCGACTACCGGCGACTATTGAATTGGCCCTGACCTCCACGATTATCGCAGCTGTTCTGGGAATCATAGTGGGTGTGAGTGCCGCTTACTATCACAACACGAGATTTGATCACATGCTGGTAACGTTCTCCCTCGTTGGTGTCTCAATACCCATTTTCTGGCTGGGAATAATGCTTATTTTTCTTTTTTCCGCGGTACTGGGATGGTTACCCGTCTCCGGCAGACTTACGATGGGTTCAGGAATACAGGAGATGACCGGGTTCTACCTCCTGGACACCCTCATTGCAGGGGACTTCGATCTTTTTTGGGACAGTGTGAAACATCTCACCCTCCCGGCCTTATCCCTTGCAACTATCCCCCTCTCTCAGATAGTACGGGTGACCCGTTCGAGTATGCTGGACGTGCTGAGCGAAGATTATGTGAGAACCGCCCGCGCGAAGGGCTTACCCTACAGGCTGATAATATACAAACATGCCTTAAAAAATGCCCTCATCCCCGTGGTAACGGTTATTGGACTCCAAATGGGAAAACTCCTTGCGGGAGCAATTCTTACTGAAACGGTATTCTCATGGCCCGGGACCGGTCGGCTTTTGATTCAATCAATTTCCAACCGGGACTATCCGATGGTCCAGGGTATTGTTTTTATCCTCGCCCTCGCCTTCATCCTGGTAAACATCGCCGTTGATATACTTTACGCGAAGCTCGATCCGCGAATAAGGTTCGAATAAGGAAAATCATATGCAAAGTGAATTCCTGCAGAAACTCACCATTTTTAGAAAAAATAGACTAGCCATGGCGGCTTTGATTGTTGCGGTACTGTTGGTCCTCATTGCGATCAGCGCTCCCCTTCTCACCCCTTATGATCCGGTGGAAACCGACGTCACCAACAAGCTGCAACCGGGGTTCTGGACGGGCAACTGGGAACATCCCCTCGGCACGGACAACCTCGGAAGAGACTTGCTCTCACGACTCCTTCACGGAGGGGCAATCTCGCTCAGGGTCGGATATATGGTTATCCTCGTGACGGCTTTTTTTGGGACATTTCTCGGGCTGGTCTCCGCTTATTTTGGTGGAATAGTTGATATTCTCGTTATGAGGGTGATTGATGTGCTTCTCTCCTTCCCCCCCCTTCTTCTCGCCCTCGCTATAGCCGCCTCTCTGGGGGCCGGTCTTGAAAACGCGATGTTCGCGATCTCCCTGGTTTATATTCCCCAGATGGCAAGGGTGGTACGGGGTTCTGTGTTGAAGGTGAAGACAAATTCCTTTATAGAAGCATCCCGGGCCCTCGCGGGGGGGAATTTCTGGATCATGGGACGACATATTCTGCCGAATATATTCCCCTCGGCATTGGTATACCTGACCCTATTGCTTGCCGACGCAATTTTGTATACCGCATCCCTTGGTTTTCTGGGTATCGGAATCAAACCCTCTACCCCGGAATGGGGTGCTATGCTAAGTTCCGGCAAGGAATACCTCCTGATGGGACAGTGGTGGGTTACCGTGTTCCCGGGACTGATGATAGTACTGGCGGTTCTTTCCTTTAATATGGTTGGCGACGGGCTCCGTGAAGCCTTTGATTCAAAACTGAAAAGATAAAAAAGACAATAAGGATTGGTAAGAATGAGTAAGCTCCTGCAAGTGAGTGACCTGAAAGTAGAGTTCAAAACCGACAGCGGTTCTGTTATTGCGGTGGATGGAATTAACTTCACCCTCGACAAAGGTGAAACCCTCGGTCTGGTTGGTGAATCCGGCGCGGGCAAAAGCGTGACATCCCTTGCGGTAATGGGCCTTCTTCCGAAATACGCCAACGTAGAGGGAAACATACAGTACCAGGACAAGAATATTCTCACCTTTTCGGAACGGGAACTGCAGAAGATCCGCGGCGACCGCATTTCAATGATCTTTCAGGAACCCATGACCTCGCTGAATCCCGTTTTCACTATCCAGGAACAACTCTCCGAGACCATTAAGCTCCACCAGGGCGGGACTAAAAAGGAACTATATGAAAAGACAGCGGATTCCCTGGATTTGGTCGGAATCCCCAATGCCCGCAGAATTATGAACCAGTATCCCCATCAGTTGAGCGGCGGAATGCGACAACGGGTGATGATCGCCATGGCCCTGGCCTGCAATCCGGATATTCTGATAGCGGATGAACCAACGACCGCCCTCGACGTAACGATTCAGGCACAAATTCTGCTGCTCATGAGAAAGCTCCAGGAGCGTCTGGGAACAGGAATACTTCTGATCACCCATGACCTGGGTGTGGTGGCACAGGTGGCTCACAAGGTAGGGGTCAT
>CAZJIN010000414.1:0-3150 GCA_964545955.1 uncultured Sediminispirochaeta sp. | reverse complement strand
AGATTTCCTTGTGTGAATAGAGACTGTGAATAATCAGCTTCAACAGCTGAGACACTTCCGTCTTGAACTTGTGCTTGGCCATGCCTTATCTCCTTGGTTTAATATTAATTTCATAAATTAAATCGGGCATACTACAACAACCCGTGTGGAAAAAGAATATCCCTAAAAAATATACAAAAAAAAAGATCCCGCGGCAATGGTCTTCAGCATTCAGTCGGATTTACGTACCCCGACCACTTAAAAACCGGCCTGCCGAAAAGCTCGGGACTTTATCCTCCTCTTGCACTTTTCAGTCCGGCGGGTTATATTTTGAAGGCACGATGGACGACGATCCTCTCCCACATATACGAAATCACATCTTTCACAGCCCCCAGGGCATTTTTCAAAGACCTCAGGGATGGTGGTCTGAATGATTTTAAAGCTTCTGGTTATTCTTCTGCTCATTGGTCTTTCCGCGATTTTTTCTTCAACTGAAACGGCATATACCTCACTCTCCTTCCTAAAACTTCAGGAGATCGTGAAAAAACACGGCCGTCCGGGTCGGCTGGTGAAGCAACTCAGTGAAAGACCGAACATACTTCTTACGACCATCCTCATAGGCAACAACCTGGTGAATATCGCGGCATCGGCCCTGGCAACACAGCTGACGATCGAACTCTTCGGGAACAGAATGGTGGGAATTATGACGGGAGTCCTCACCCTGGTTATCCTTATTTTTGCCGAAGTCACCCCCAAACAGCTCGCCATTCTTCATAGCGATCGAATAGCCCTGCGCATGGCCTACCCCATCCGGTTTCTATCGATCCTGCTTTATCCTTTTATCAAACTGATCGGATTCGTAAGTCTGACCATCAGCTCTTTTTTTTCACCTGAAGAGAAGGCCGAAATTTCACTGGAGGGGATTCTCCACATGGTCCATCTCGCCGAGAGAGAAGGGGTGGTGGAGAACTACGAGACACGAATGGTCAAGAGCGTATTCCGTTTCAACGACACCCAGGTGCAAACCATTATGACCCATAGAACCGATATCTTCAGCCTCCAGAGGGACCAGTCTCTTGATGAGGTATTGAAAAGTATAACCGATCAGGGCTACTCCCGTATCCCGGTATACGATGACAACCCAGAACACATCGTCGGAATTCTCCTGGTGCGGGAGATGATGAAGTACATTGCCGAAGGAGCGGGGGATACTCCCGTAGGGAAGATTATGACCCAGCCGATTTTTGTCTCCGAAACCCGGAAGGTGAATGAGCTATTTTTCCTTTTCAAAAAGGAAAAACTCAACATCGCCGTGGTGATGGACGAGTACGGAGGTCTCGCAGGAATTGTAACCCTCGAGGATGTGGCGGAGGAGTTGTTTGGTGAGATTTATGACGAGAACGAAATCCAGGGTTGGGAGAAAATCACTCGACTCGGGAATAACCAGTACCGGATCACCGGGGACACCTCGCTGCACCAGTTTTTCGACCGTTTCGATATTCTTTTTTCCCATAGTAAATATGTCCAGACCATCGGTGGTTTTCTCATTGAATACCTTGGAACCCTGCCGGTGCTGAACCAGAAAATCGAAACTCCCAAGGGCGATTTTGTAGTGGAATCACTGAAAAAGAAACGAATCGAAACGGTTATTTTTTCCCCCCAACCGAAGAGAGAATAATTTCACGATTCTGAGGATGCCTCCAACCGATGAGGGTTTGCCCTTTTTCTAAGGGTTTGATGCAAATTATCGTTTTAGAAGTCTATGAGACTTCTAAAACGATAATTGCTGGATTGACGTAATTCCTTCGAGAGAATATCATTCTGCCCATGAGCAAGTACCCTTTCAACACAATAGAGAAAAAATGGCAGGATTTCTGGGAAGAACGGAAGACCTTTAAGGTCACGGAAGACCCCTCTGTTCCCGAAGAAAAACGATTGTACGTACTGGATATGTTCCCCTACCCCTCGAGCCAGGGTTTGCATGTCGGACATCCGGAAGGATATACCGCCTCCGATATCTACAGCCGCTTCATGCGAATGAAGGGCTACAAGGTGCTGCATCCGATGGGATTCGACTCCTTTGGTTTACCGGCGGAGAATTACGCCATCAAGACCGGTACCCACCCGAAAATTTCTACGGAAAAGAACATTTCGATGTTCACCGATCAGATCAAAACCCTCGGTTTCAGCTATGACTGGGACCGTCAGATCTCAACCCATCGTGCGGATTACTACAAATGGACCCAGTGGATATTTATCAAGATATTCGAGCAGGGCCTCGCCTATGAGGATGAGGCACCGATTAACTGGTGTCCCTCGTGTAAAACAGGCCTGGCGAACGAAGAGGTCAAGGACGGCCGCTGTGAGAGATGTGGCGAACAGGTGACCCGCAAGAGTATCCGTCAATGGATTCTGAAGATCACCGAGTACGCCGACCGGCTCCTCGAGGACCTGGAACTTCTCGACTGGTCCGAGTCCATCAAGGCCATGCAGAAGAACTGGATCGGCCGTTCCGAAGGTGCCGATGTGAAGTTCAAGCTGGCCGACGGGAGCGCGGAGTTCGAGGTTTACACCACACGGCCGGATACCCTCTTCGGGGCAACCTACATGGTACTGGCCCCCGAACACCCCCTGGTCCGGCAGATCACCAGCTCCGAACAGAAGGAAGCGGTGGAATCCTACCTGGTCACCGCCGGCACGAAGTCCGATCTCGAGCGTACCGACCTGGCCAAGGAAAAAACCGGTGTTTTCACCGGAGCCTACGCGATCAACCCGGTGAATGAAGAAAAAATTCCGATATGGGTGGCGGACTACGTACTGATCAGCTACGGATCCGGTGCGATCATGGCCGTTCCGGCCCATGATCAACGGGACTGGGAGTTTGCAAAGACCTTCGACCTGCCGATCGTTGAAGTCCTCCAGGGCGGTGATGTGGAAAAGGAGGCCTATGTCGGCGACGGACCCCACGTGAACAGCGGATATCTCAACGGTCTCAATAAGGAAGATGCAGTAGAGAAAATCTCCGCATGGCTGGAAGAACGAAACCTGGGTACACGCGCGGTGAATTACAAGCTCCGCGACTGGATCTTCAGCCGACAACGCTATTGGGGCGAACCCATCCCGATAGTGCATTGTGAAAAATGTGGGAACGTCACGGTCCCGGAAGAGGAA
>CAZJIN010000413.1:0-3151 GCA_964545955.1 uncultured Sediminispirochaeta sp. | reverse complement strand
ATTTATCCCGGTGTCAAGTTGAAATATCCCCCTTGCAAGTCCTTTTTCGAGGGGATAACACAAAACAATCGAGTTGACAAACGCATTATATTAACATAGTATGTTATTATAATGCGTTTTTTTGAGGTAAAAACAGGGAATGAGTGGAACATTTGTGGATTTACAGGTAAACGGATATATGGGAATCAATTTCTCCAGTCCGAACCTCACCCTGAAAGATATACATAAAGTAAGTGCCCTGCTTGCAGAAAGGGGAGTTGCAGGATATTGCCCAACCATCATCACCTCTTCCATAGAGCTGTATGAGCATAATCTGCCCCTGATTGCTGAAGCGGTGAAAACGGGAGGAGAAGGGGCGAAGGTTCTCGGGGTTCACCTGGAGGGTCCCTTTATCAGTCCTGAAACAGGACCCCGCGGAATTCATCAGGCGAAATATGTGGTTCCCCCGAGTATCGAATTGTATGAGATGTTTAACAAACTGAGTGAAGGAACTCAGGCTCTTATCACGGTGGCTCCGGACCAGCCCGGGGCGGTTGAACTGATCAGGCATATCGCGGGAGAGGGGGATACGGTTGTGTCCATCGGACATCATCTGGCATCATCGGAACAGATAGATGCAGCCGTTTCAGCGGGGGCCAGGGCGGCAACCCATGTGGGAAACGGTTTACCTTCGATGCTGCATCGGCATCAGAATCCGCTCTGGTCAATACTGGCGGATGATCGGCTCTATGCCTTCTTTATCGCCGACGGATTTCACATACCCCGGGCATTGATACAGGTTTTGCTCAAAGCAAAAACCGCGAATAAACTGATACTGACCAGCGATTTGATGCATTTCGGAGGCTTGAAACCAGGGGGGTACAGATTTGGTGATATGGACATTTCTCTGGAGGAGAATGGGAAACTCCACCATGCTGAGAATGATCAGCTGGCAGGGGCGGCTCTGCCCATTGACAGGTGCGCGAATTACCTGCAATCTACTTTAGATTTCAGTTCCGAGGATATTCACCGAATAGCCTTTGAAAATCCGCTGAAACTGTTAAAGCTGAGATGATCTGCAACATAAAGGATATTTACGTACACACCGGACATCGCCGGAAAGATGCCCTCAATGCCCTGATTCTCTCGGAAGTATTTCACCATCCGGGAATTTCGAGAAAGGAAATCACCAGGCGTTTCGATCTCCGCCCCAGTTCGGTGTCCCGGTCCTGCCAGGAACTGATTGATCGCGGAATTCTTCTTGAAAAAAATAATTTAGACGCCAACCAGCGGGGGCGACCGGAGGTTGCCCTCCATCCGGTTCAGGATCACTGGGTTGCGGCCTGTATTTTCATGGAGTCCCTAGATTTTCGCGCAGCCTTTATCGATGTCACCGGAAAAATCACTCCGATCGAGATTCCCGACTCCGACAAATCTGAATTGGATTATCAGAATCGCCTCTCCCGGGTGATTGAAAAAGTTTTTCTTGAGAAGCCTTCGGGAAGTAGTTTTATAGGTACAGGTCTTTCTCTTCCCGGTTTCGGCATACCCCGGGAGCAGACATGGATCACCACCACGCGATTTGGCTATCTTCGACATATCACCTCCAATTATTTTAGGGAGGATGAAGACATTCGTCTCAACTGGACCCGAAGTATCGATGCCCGCGCGCAATCGCTTCTGCTCAACAACTCCCGATATCGAGAAGGAAAGACGATTTTATTTCACTGGGGATATGGAATTGCGGTTACCCTCTCAATAGATGGTAAGATTTTGAATGATTCTTTTTCGAAGTTCGGCGAACTTGGGCATACGATCGTAAACTTTCAGAGTGGGAAAAATTGTCGTTGTGGAGCCTATGGATGCCTCGAAACGGAATCGGCAATGTGGGCTCTCCTGCCCTCTCTTGAAAAAAGGTTCAGTCAGGTGCCGGAAAACGAACGGGAGTTCAGCGCTTTTCTGGAGAAGCGCTTTATCGAAGAGCTTCCCGAGGTCGAGGTTGCCATGGATTATATCAATATAGGATTGGTGAATATCTCAAAACTGTTTTCCCCTGACAGAATTCTCATTTATGGCCCCTTTACCGATAAAGACAGCATCTATGAGGGGGTAAAAAAAAGATTTTATGCAAACATTCCCCAGTCCGAGTTCGGCAACATAGAAATCACCCGTATCCGTCATACCCCCACCGACGAAGTCATAGGCGCTACACATCCCCTGTTTTTACGTGCCCTTCGCGAAGACTTGAGGGTTCGGTCGTGACCGGATGAGCTTATCAATCCCTACATTTTCTCCTCAAACAGCGCCGCTTCTTTCAAGAGGTTGAGGTAGGCTTTCTCACTGAAGATTTGTGCCTCCCGGACCTTCCAGCGTGCCCGAGATTCATTCGCGGAGGCTTCCATCACTTCATGGCGGGGCGCCTGGTCAAGCTCCCTTTTTGCATCGACAATTTTCCGGTTGTTAACACTTCTTTCGAGGTTTCGTTCCGCCTGTTCCAGTAGTTCCCGTGATCGGAGCAGCTGCTGATAGGACGAGCGTACTCTCAGGAGAATGCTCTGAATCAGGTAGTCATGACCCGCTTCTTTCTCTTTGATCGACAGCTCCAGGGCCGCGGCGCCGAGGGTATCGCTACGGTTGGTTCCGATTGAAAAATTGAAGCTCACCCCGTTATTCCACGTGTCGGTGGAGGAGCTTGAACCGGATGGGATTTCATCCCAGGTGAAGATAGGAAAATTGTAACCCGCGGTGATTTCGGGATCAACGAGATTGTAGGCCAGAGATACGGAGTGTTCCTGGTAATTCCAGAAGGGTTTGATGCTGAGATCGTAATCGGCCGCCTTCATGCGCAGGAGGTCCTGTCTGAGCTGTTCGATCCCCAATCTCGAACGGATAATGAGCGGGTGGTTTTCGACGATCCAATCCTCCATTTCGGGAGGTTTGGGGAGCTCCTTTGAGGGAAGTCGCAGTGCCTCCAGTTGTGGGAGGGTCTCGTCGATTCCCGTGTGAAGTGACAGCTCAAACCAGGAAAGCCTTTGCTCCAGCCTGTTTCTGATCAGGGCTTCCTGTCGCTCTATCAGGGTCTCTTCAACCTGGGTGAGAGTTGAAAGTGGGATTGCCCCGGTGTTGAATCTCTCCTGCATCAGTTCCATGTAGAGCTCGCTTGCGCCGACCT
>CAZJIN010000412.1:0-3163 GCA_964545955.1 uncultured Sediminispirochaeta sp. | reverse complement strand
AATACCCCGGCTATCTGCGGCCCCTGGACATTTCCCTCGGTGATATTGAATACGCCCCCCAGTTGAGGCCCTGCAACCGTGCCCTCCGTGATATTGAAGACACCGGAGAGCTGGATTCCTTCCATGGAGCCTTCCACTATGGAAAAAAGTGGAGAAAGCTGGATTCCCTCCATGTTTCCCTCCAGTATGTTTCCAAGAAGACCGATCTGAATACCATCCATGGACCCTTCACGAAGACTGATCAGGTTTATATCCATACCGGAGTAGGATTTTTCCTTTGCCGCGGCCGGACCGGGGACACTTCCCCGAGGCACTGTGGGTTCACGGTACAGACGTCGAAAGTTCTGCTGTTCCACGGTCACCTTTCCTCCTGAGGAGAGCCTCACCACCGTACTTTTCAGGGAAACTCCGTCATCAAGGTTGACGTTGTAGATCCCCGGAGGGAGGGTAATCGTTACTGGAGAATCGAACTGTTTTCTCATTTCAAGGACAAGCCTGTTCCTTTCATCCCGGATCGAAACCCGTCCGGCAATCGATTCGGAAAAGGAAATCTTCTCCACCCCTTCCCGAAGATCCGTGAGAATGAGATCCCCCGTGCCCGTCAAATTGATATCGTAAGAGGCATGTTGCGGACCCGCCAGGGTATGCTCGGTTCGAGTGAGGGTTTCTTCGGAGGCGAAACTGTACGCTTCATTCAAGCTCACCCTTCTGTCCTGACTTGTGTCGGCCGCTCCACTCAGGGCCGACAGGAAATAATACGTAAAAAAACTCCCACCGATTTCATCGGACTCCTGGGCAGCCTCACTGGCGGAGCTGGAGGTAAGAAAAGCGTGTCCTGCAGCTTCGGTAGACTCATCAAAGAGAAAAGGACTCCTTCGAAGTCCCCCCTTCAACCTGGTAAAAGCACCGGAAGAACAGGAGTCGAGTATTGCGATATGTACATCCGCACCTACCCCCTTCAGGTTGTCCCGGAGCTCACGATACTCCAGGCGTTCTCTTCCCAGAAGCAATCCCCCTTCATCGGAATGACCGGAATAGTAGAAAATAAACTCCTCCCGCGCCGTTTCTCCTCCATTTTTTTTAATTCGGGCATCAATCTCTTCAATTCCGCGGAGGAGTTCCTCCTTTGAGGGATCCCGAAGGAGCAGTGAATCGTAAGGAGCGAGCCCCCCGGTCCTTTGAAGCACCTCAGACACCGCGCGGGCATCACTTTCGGCGTAACGGAGTAGGACCCTCTCCCTGCCCCCGCCGTTTGCCCCCACAAAAAGGCCATACCTTTTCACCGAAGGTTCCATCGGTTCCGCCGCGGCCACGGAGAAATTACTTATTATCATAAGCAGGAGAGAAAACAGGAGTCCTGTCCTCCCGGTTTTTTTATTCATCTACCTGTCCTCCTTCAGAATAATCACACTCGCCTGGACAAAATCCTTCGGCAGCGACAGCTTCCCCACCCTGCCGTTGTCCTTTTCGGTGGAAAGCCGCTCCGCCGCTTCCAGAACCTGTTCCGAATCAAAGTATTCCGATGATACAACGAAGAAGAACCGTTCAAAATCAGGGGCATCATCGAGTTGATACGAATAGGGTAAAAGTACAGCACCGCTTTCGAGCTTCGGTGACTGCTTCTGCCCCGCCGGGTAGTGCAGGGTCACCGTACCATATCCGTCTATGGAAAAAATGAGTCCATAGGGGAAGCCCGCACCGTTGTATTCCAGCTGCAGGAGATCATACTGTTCCGCCCGGGCACGGGGTTCCAGCATCTGTACCGAATTCTCCTCGGCTCTGTAAATATTCAAGGTCGGTTCCATTCCCTTGATCCTCACCTGATCCATCGGGGCCTGCCCTGTGAGAGTTGGAAAGAACCCGGAGAACCCCACGATAGCCGCAAGCATGGCCGCCGCCAGCAGGGGAACAAACCGGCGAAGGGGGAACTGCCGGATCGATTTTTCAGTGTCATCCTTATTTTCCTCATTCCGCACTCGAGCTTCAACCTTAAGAGAAAACTCTTCTATGGGAAATTTGTTGAAAAATTGTTGATCCTTCCGATGAAGCTCTTGCAGAACCTGAAGCTGTGTATCTTCAGGAAGCTCCAGGAGTTTTTCCGCAGGAACAAACTCTCCCATATTTTTTCTTTCGAGATAAAAGAGTTCCCTTCCTTTTACTTTCACATTATTCATCCGTCACGCCTCCTTCAGAACCAGGCCCTTTTCACGAAGTTTGCGTAGTCGCTTGCGAACTCCCGAAACTGAAAAGCCTGTCTGTTCCGCCGTTTCTTCCAGGGTAAAACCGTCCACATAATGGAGAAACGCCATATCCCTGGTGGATTCCTCCATTTCCCCGAAAAGTCGATCGAGAAAATGGTCGTTCATCACCTTTTTTTCCCAGTCTTCCCCGACCGGGTCCCGATCGAACCATTCTTCCCAGGGAAGCTCACCTCTCCTCTTGCGATCCCGTATCATATTCAAACACAGGTTCGTCGCGGTGGTGTATAGGAGACTTGAGGGCGCGCTCAGATCAAGACGGTCCTTGCGCCGTAGTATCCGGACAAAGGTATCCTGCATGGCATCCACCGCCAGATCTTCATCACCCAGGATATAACGACACCGCCTGTACACCATAGGCGCAAATTTTTTATAGAACCCTTCGACATCAATTTTCAATTTTCCTTCCTGTTCCTCATCTCCGTATCCATTGTAACACCGGGGCATGAATAAACTGTCACCAAAATATGAAAAATTTTTCTTTTGTTCCTCCTGTTAGTATATTTATTACGAAATGAGTATGGATAATGAAATAGACCGGGCCGACAGCCTGATTCAAACCGGAATGTATGGAGAGGCGATAGAAATCCTCAATCGAATTCTCCATGAGGAACCGGACAACATCAAAGCCATCCGAAGCATAGGCATCGCCTATACGGAATACAACGAACCAATGCGCGCGAGGAAGGCCCTGGATTACTTTTTCCTTTTCCGGGAGGATGATCCGCAGGCCCTTGAGGCTTACGGATGTGCCTGTTTCAAAATGGGTGAATATGAGAGATCCGGGACCTACCTGGAAAAAGCCGAAAAAATTATGCCCGAAAGTGCTTCAATCAAACGCAATCTGGGTGTAGCCTACAACCAGACGGGACGAAAGGAAGAGGCCTATGACAGGTTTAAACAGT
>CAZJIN010000411.1:0-3188 GCA_964545955.1 uncultured Sediminispirochaeta sp. | reverse complement strand
CAACCCGCGCTCGGGGGTCCGTCGCCTTAATTCGCCGAAGGGTCCCAATACCGTCCATAACCGGCATGGTAATATCCAAAAGTACGAGGTCAGGCTTCAATTCCGAATAGAGGCGAACGGCTATCCGTCCATTTTCCGCCTCTCCGGCCACCCGTATTCCATCCTTTTCCAGGACTTCCCTGATGGCCCGGCGCATCATCCTGAGATCGTCAACTATCAGCACTGAAAAGGACATCAGTCTTCCTCCGCTCTTCTCCAGCTGAGATAAGCTTCGATAAAATCATCTATCTGCCCATCCATAACAGCCTGGACGTTGCCCACCTGGTGGCTCGTCCTGTGGTCCTTCACCATATTGTAAGGGTGAAAAACATAAGAACGAATCTGATGGCCCCAGGCGATATCCTTCTTTTCCTGGGCCTGGTTCTCCTGCTCCCGTTCCTGCTGTTCCAGATAGTGTTCGTACAGCCGGGATTTCAATACCTTCATCGCCGTCGCCTTGTTTTTGTGCTGGCTCCGTTCATTCTGACACTGTACCACGATCCCCGTTTCTAAATGGGTAATCCTCACCGCCGAATCCGTTTTGTTGACGTGCTGGCCACCGGCACCCGATGCCCGGTAGGTGTCAATACGTATGTCCTCTGACCTTACATCAACTTCGATATCGTCTTCAATTACGGGGGAACAGTAGACTGAGGCGAAAGAGGTATGTCTCCTCTTCGCGGAGTCAAAGGGGCTGATTCTGACTAAACGGTGAATCCCCGATTCCCCCTTCAAATAACCGTAGGCAAAACGTCCGGTGACCTGGGTAGTTACTGATTTGATCCCCCCTTCGGCTTCCTGTATATCGAGCAGTTCATATCCATATCCGTTGTTTTCACACCAGCGGGAATACATCCTGTACAACATACTCACCCAATCACAGGCTTCCGTTCCACCGGCCCCCGAATGAATGGTGAGAAACATATCGTTTTCATCGGTGGGTTCTGAAAACATCTCGAGACTCTGAAGCTGGGTAATATCCTTCTCAAGAGCAGCAAGATTTTTCTCTATCTCCCCTGCAAAACTCTCGTCCTCTTCATCCCTGGCAAGATCGTACAGGCCCTTCGTATCTTCGAAGCGATCCTTGATCTCCCTCCAGGGTTCGATCTGTTCACGCATCCTATTGATCTTCTGCATAACCTGTTCGGCATTCTCTCGATCGTTCCAGAACTCAGGCTCACCAGTCTTTCGCTCCAGGTCCTCAATCTCCGCGTTCAGTCTATCGGGGTCAAAGACGCCTCCAGGAATCCATTATTCTCTCTTCAAGTTCCTTCAGCGGCTGTTCTAAATCCGTCAGCATTCTATTGTTCTCCTTCGTGCTTCTCGCTCCAGCGAGGTCGTATATCGGAATACCGGGTCGGTGCTATTCCGGTCACATCATATCTTCACCATCACCCTTTTCCAGTGCTTCTGTATCAGCGATGTAATTGAGAGAGAGCCCTCCATCGGATATTGGTACATTCTGACCTTATCATAATAGTCTGTTTTTCTGTCAATATCCCTCTTCAATCTTGAGAGATATTTTTCCATGATGCGTGTTGATTCCCACACTCCCCTCTGTATCTCCTTGAAGCCGTATTGTTCAAACAGATAATCGAGCTCATCAAGACGCCCATCACTTCCCGGCTCTACAATCACGGAAACAAACACTTCTTTTCCCCTTCCGTACAATTTAGCTATTGCAATAATGGTTTTATGTCGATTAATATAACATATATGAGAAAAGGTGTCCCGTTTTTCATCGTTCTAATATTGGTTCTCTTTGCTTCTCACGGTTATGGGGATGAGATTTTTGCCCCCTTCGTATCAGGTCTATCCGCGGAGGCACGGGACAACAGAATTATAATATCCTGGCGTCCCGCCCCCGCCGAAATCGACTCCTACGTTATTTTTCGTTCAAGTTTTCCTATCGACAGTGATAGTTTTCACAAAGCAGTCGAAGCGGGAGTAGTCCAAGGCTCCATGACCTCCTATATCGATACGCCTCCCGATACCTCTGATTATTACTATGGGGTCCTGGGAAGAAGTCCCGGCGGAACCCTGTACAAATTGTTTATTCCCTACAGGAATGTCCTGCTTGATGCTGTTGCCGTCGAGACAGGCCTGTCTCCTGAACAGAACGCCACCAGCATCACGGGAATCTCCGCCGTCCCTACCGACGAATCCATTGAGATAAGGTATGAATCTTCAAACCCCGATCGACGGGTCATCGTCTTCAGAAGCAACCGCCCGATTCGAAGTGAGAACGACATTCTTGATTCCTCCGCCGTAGCCACCACTCAGAGTTCGGAACAGGTCTTTGTCGACACTCCCCTGGGCGGGATTCCTTATTACTACGCGATTCTTGATGCCGAAATAGCAAAATCCGGCGCCTATCCCTTAAATATAGGCGAGAATGTATTATCCAATCCCGTATCTCTTCCCATAAGCCGATCGGGAATTGACCATGATAAACCAAAAATAAGCCTCACTCCGCTTCCCTATCTCCTGCTCTCAAGTACTATTCTATCGGGTGAAGAAATCGGCCGTGGCTTCAACTTCACTTCGCTGCCCTCCCCGCTCTCTGAAGAGACCCTTGATACATGGAAACGTATTGAAGAAAAGGTTCTTCAACCTGTCCCGTCGGAAAAGGTCAACCCGAGAATTCTTCAGACCGAAACCGCGGACAAACTTCGCGGAGAGGAACAGATGCTCGCCTCTATTGTAGCAATTCCCTTTTCTTCTCGGGAAATCGAGTCGGTCAATTGGAACAGGGTAGAACATGACCTCATAAAGTTCATGAACGTACGTCGTAGCGCAAACGTCAAGGACAGGGCGGAATTTTACCTGGGTCAGAGCTATTATTTCCAGGGCGAATATGACAAAGCACTCGTCACCTTTCTCACCGCTCAGGACAGCCTCTATTCCGAAGTCCAACCCTGGATTGAACGTATTTACCCCCATCTGCGCCGGCAGATCTAAATCAGCCGAAAAAACAGCTCTCACAGCTCTCACAGCTCTCACATCTCTCAATCCCGCGGAACACCGCAGGAAAAGCATTTTTACGGGATTTCGGTATTCACCGTTCTGAGGTTTTCTATTTTTTTTCTATTCGAATGCTGTTCCCCGCCAGAAGAAGTTTCCGAATCTAAGCCAAACTTGCCGATACT
>CAZJIN010000410.1:0-3199 GCA_964545955.1 uncultured Sediminispirochaeta sp. | reverse complement strand
GAACTCCAGCGGTTTCCAGGACGTCGATTATGTGCTGACCACCCGAGAACTGGGACAGATGATCAACGAGGCCGGCATTGACTTCAAGAAACTTCCCGATGGAGAAATGGATGCACCCCTGGGCCTCTCTTCAGGGGCGGCGGACATTTTCGCCAATACCGGCGGTGTGATGGAGGCGGCCTTGAGAACTGCTTACGAGATCGTCACCGGCCGGGAACTCCCCGTTGAGAACCTCCACGTTTCACCTATTATGGGTCTTGAGGGAATGAAAGAAGCCGCCCTGACCATCGAGAATCCGCTTCCCGAGTGGTCCTTCCTCGATGGTGTAGAACTGCGCACCGCAGTAGCCCATGGACTTGGCAACGCTTCTCAGCTCATAGAGCGAGTGCTCTCCGGTGAGGCAACCTACCACTTTATCGAAATCATGACCTGCCCGGGTGGTTGTATCGGCGGTGGCGGTCAGCCCCGTTTTACCACGGATGAGGTCCGAAAAAAGCGTATCGAAGCCATTTACGCAGAAGATGAGGGCAAAAAAATACGCAAGTCCCACGCGAACCCCGCCATTAAAGAGATCTATGAAAAGTTTCTCAGTAAGCCCCTCGGTGAAAGAAGTCATCATTACCTTCACACCAAGTACACTGAGAGAACTCGAGTATAAGGGGATTTTTCCAGGAATGTAATAATAGTCGATACATAAAGAGAATGGCCGTCTCCTCAGCGGGGACGGCCATTTTTTATTCCGAATAGTGGATTCCGATCTAGGGGGAGCCCCTTATGTGCTATTCCTTCTCGTCCCCTACTTCAACAGTAACCTTACTCAGTTCCTGAATACGGTCCTTATCAACGATCAGTTCATCCCGTGTTTTCTCTACCTTTTCCCTGTCCTCCGCTATCCTCTTTTCCAACCGTGCGATCTGCTCCTCTTTTTTCTTTACCTCTTCCTGCAGGTCGTCGATTTCGATAAGAGATTGAAGGTTATGAATCCGGTCTTCATGAAGTCTTTTTTGTTGATCCAGTTCCTCTATACGCTTGAGAACCGTCTGCGTTTCCTTGGGTATCTCACTTTCCACCGCCGG
Source organism: uncultured Sediminispirochaeta sp. (assembly GCA_964545955.1). Classification (GTDB taxonomy): domain Bacteria; phylum Spirochaetota; class Spirochaetia; order DSM-16054; family Sediminispirochaetaceae; genus DSBN01. Next base: position 2,123 of record CAZJIN010000410.1, on the reverse strand, counting down.
TTGAAGCAGGTAAGCCTTACCGAGCAGCAGTTGGTGTTGAAGGAGTTTTTCCCGCAGTGTCGTCAACTCTGTTTCATTTCGCTTCATGAGCTTCTCCGCAGAATCTCCCCCGGTTAACTGGTTCAGAACATCCTGAAGCTTCTGAAGTTCGCCCTGCAAGCCCTCTTTGCTCGCTTGCCGTTCCTCCTGCTCCGTTTCATGCTGCTTCAACGCGGAAGTAGCGCTCCTGACCTGCTCATCCGGAATATCCTCGACCTTCCCGGTATCGACCAGTTCTCTTCCAAGTTTGGGCAATTCGTTCTCACGTTTTTTCTCAAGACGGGCTATAGCAGTCTTGTGCAGTGTAATTTTAGCGTTGTTGGAGACTTTCTGTACGAGGTTTTTTGTCTTCAGTTCTTCCTCGAGGTCTTTCACGCGGTTTTCCTTCGTCCGTATCTCTTCCGCGATTTTTTCAATGGGAGAAAAGATCGTATTGAACCCTTCACCATCAAGGTTCCCGTTACGATGGACACGATAGGCGTGGGCACCGATAGAACCGATCAATTCCTTCCTTCTTGGACCGTAGGATTTCTCCCGCTCTTCAACATCCTCAATCTGTTCTTTCAACTCCCGCTGCTTTTCCAGATTCTCCCGAATTGATTCCTGATTCTTTTGCAGAGTGGAAACCTCTTCTTCGAGGGTCTTCACCTTATTGTAGGATTCTCTCAATTCATCGATGGTCCACTTTTTGCGGCCGGATAGTAGCTTCCCCAGCTCTTCAATCTGTCTGTCTCTGTCCAAATCAAGTTGATCCACCGCTATCTGATGTTCTTGAATCGAGTTTTTTCTTTTATCCATATATTTCCCCCTTTATTTTTAGAGAGCGCCCCTCTCCACGACTCTGGACATCACATAATTCAGAAGTGATTCATCAAGTTGGGTCCCAAAATCCGAGGCAACTTCCCCGATCTCATGCCATTGTTTCCTTGAGAAAGGATCATTGGCGTCGTCAAACACCTCATTAATCAAGCTGACTATAGCCGGAACCAATACCGCTCTCTCCGGTAAATCTTCTTCCGTGAGAGGTGTTGACAGAAAAAAAACACTGAACAACTCTTCAACAAAATCCTTGCGATGTCCTCCGGTATTTTGAAGAAGGTTCCCTCTCAGTTTCTCCATCTTCTGTTCGAGAGAAAAAGCCGGGTTGTGAATGACTCCCTGCACGTATTTATAGGAACGATCGCCTAGATCCATAAGATCTCTCCGGTTTGTTGAATCATGTTGGTTTAAAGATACTACTCCCACGGAGAAAACACAACCGCAATTCAATAGGAACATGGGTGTTCGGTGGTTTTCAGGTGCTCCAGACACCCAACTTGAAATACATTTAGTTTTCCAGGATTGTGATCTCTACTCGTCGGTTCTTTCGCATCCCCTCGGGAGTGTCGTTGTCCGCCACCGGTTCCTTTGCTCCTCGGCCCTCGGTGAGTACCTGGTCCGGACTGCGTACTCCTCGGGTAAGGAAAAACTCCGCGACGGTGTTTGCCCGGTCAAGGGAAAGCCTCTCGCGCCCGGCGGCTGTGCCGGCGAGAGCGGTGTGCCCCGTTATGAGCAGGTGCCGATCGGGATAGCGGCGTAGAATTTCCGCGATTCGTGAGAGTTTTTCGACCTCCGATTCAAGGAGTTCCGCGGAATCCGGTGCAAAACGGATATCTTCAAGATTTATAGTAACCCCCCTCTCGTCAACTCGAACACGGGTATCCCGCACCCCGTCCTTTTTAATCTGCTCCTCCACATCCTCGGCTACCCTGGCTCGGTCCATTGGTAGAGATTCGGTGATCTCGGCCCCGGCGGTACCGGTAAATTCATATTCATCACCGTTGGAGAGGGAAAAAACAATACTGAACTGTTCGTTGTAGGCGTGGGGGCGTCCCCTTTCATTGTCCCAGTAGATCAGTTGGTCAGAAAAACCACTCACCCTCACGGGATAGAGGGGATACCTGTTGAAATACTCGGAAGTCCGATGCTGCACCGTGTATTGTACCGAAATCAGATCGTAGACCCTTCCTTTGTACTCCCCTTCGCCCAGGTAGCGGTAACGGGCCCGAAAGGGGAACCGCAGGGGTACGGGTATGCCATAACCG
>CAZJIN010000409.1:0-3202 GCA_964545955.1 uncultured Sediminispirochaeta sp. | reverse complement strand
AATCCTCGGTCTGGCGGCAGCGCCATTTTTCGCGGAAGTAGCCCTGCGTAGTACCGGGTGGCGGTCGATGCTCGTGGTCCTTGGTGTCGTTTCCCTGGCTACAGGACTCATGTACGCCCGTTTCGGCAAGGGAGGCCGGTTTCACGGTACCCCGCCCCATTGGAGGGAGCTGTCCCGCCTTGTCAAAAAAAGAGATTTCTGGATCATCACCTTCCTTTTCATCATGGGCATCGGTCATGAAGTAGGCATCTATTCCATGCTACCCGCCTTCCTGGTGGAAGCTCGGGGAATCGACCAGAGCACGGTAAACTCAATGGTGAGCACATCCCGGCTCACCTCCCTTCTGATGATATTTGTCGCCGGCTGGTTGGCGGATCGCTTTGGTTACCGGATAGTAATCGCGGTTGTCAGTGTTTTCTGCGGGATCGTCTCCGCCTTTATCGGCCTTGCCGAAGGTCCTCTCCTGGTGTTGGCGGTATATCTCCAGCCGATGCTTGTTTCGGCCTTCTTTCCCGCCGGCTTCATCGCCCTCGCGGGAGTGAGCAGCTCACAGGAAAGAAACCTACCGGTCTCGCTCATCATTTCCATTAGCCACGTAGTCGGTGGCGGTATGATCCCCGCCCTCATCGGACAGCTTGCGGTAAGGGGGGCCTTCGGAGCCGGTTTCGTACTGGCGGGTATCGGGATGGCCGCGGGGGCTCTGCTGGTGCCGCTAATGAAGAGTCAGAGGACGCTCTGACCCTTTTTTTCTGCCTGTCTGTCCGTTCCTATCTGTTCGCTTCTGTCTGTTCGTTCCCGCCGACCCGCATATTTATACAAAAAATGCATATTTTCTTGAAAAAAATATCAATATGCCCTATGATGCCGAATGCTTGGCGCACTGAGATGTGAGAGCATGAAGTCCACCCTCTGGGATTTCAGCCTGGGCATAGTGGACGTCCTGTCCCAGGACTTCGTGCCCCTGTTTCCGGAGGAGTAGAGTTTCGGAGCTGCGAGTAGACGATAGTGCTGCGAAATAAAAATAGCCCCGGGCAGCGGAATGGTGACATCCCTTGTGCCGCCCCGGGGCTTATATGTATGTAATACTTTCTAAGAAGGGTTAACCCAGAAATCCGTAGTACCGTCGATCCACTTCATGTAATCCTCAAAGGATTTTTCAAGATCGTAAATCGGGGTGTATCCCAGGTCTTTTTTGAGTCTGTCGATGAGCATTGGATTCCGATCCCGTTCACCGAAGTCGGTGATGGTAGCCTCCGCGGGATCGTCGACGATAGTGTACTCGAACTTCGGGAAGGCATCCTTGAGCTTGCGGCACCATGCCTCGCCGGACCAGATAAACCCGGAGCTCAGGTTGTAGACATCGTAGCCGAATTTTTCCGCGGTGAGCATTTTGAGCAGGGATTTTGCGATATCCCGACTGTATACCCAGTCCTTACTGTCCGGCTTCAATACCCTGGCGTGCTCCCCGAGGTAGGCCGATCGGGTGGCGAAAAACGGACCGCTGAGGGTGTCCCGTACGCCGGTGTAGCGCTCCCAGGCGCCGAAAACCCCGCCGACACGGCCTATGACGATATCCAGGCCGAAGATTTCCTTGTAACGCAGGCTCGCCTGCTCGGCGGCGAACTTGTTGATCCCGTACAGGGCGTTCGGCCGCGGCCGGTTTTTGTCCTCATCCAGCCAGTCGTCTTCGAAGGAGGCGTCACCGTAGGTTGCCCCCGAACTTGTGTACACGAGGCGGCCTACTTTGTTTCGCTTCATCGCCTCCAGTACTTCGATCGTTCCCATATAGTTGACCTGGGCGATTAGCCTGCTTTCCGCCTTCTCCCTCTCTTCATCGGGGGTTATTACCGCCGCGTGTACGATGGAATCTATGCCGGTGGTCCGGATCGCCTCGTCAAGACTCTCCCCGTTAAGTACATCCCCTTTGAAGAAGGAATAACTCCCCTTTCTCCCGTCGAGGGCCTTCTCCATCTCCGGCAGCAGGGGTCTTCGTGCCAGCAATACCACGTCAATACCCACATCCAACAACTCTTCGGCGAGGGTCATCCCGACAAATCCGGTTCCCCCGGTTATCAATACTTTCATACGCTTCCCCTTTTTTTTAATCGATTTCCTTGTACCAGTTCTCGGGAAAATCCCCCTGCTTCGCGACTTCCCCCGATGAAGGCAGAAGCACATCAATTCCGAGAATCTCGGTCACGTAGAAGGCCATCACCCCCGCGACCTTCGTACCCTCTACAAGATGGCCGCCGATGGTGGGAACATCCCAGGCGCCTCCGGTCACGAAATGGAGGGCCACAAAGGACTCTTCCCTGCCCTCGTAGTTCCTCTTGATGCCGATCTGCCCCGCGCAGGAGAGGAGCATGTTGAGGTTTTGGATCTCCATCACCTCTTCATGGTGCCAGTTCTCCGGATTTGCGGTATCGGGGGTCCAGACCAGGAATTTCGCCGGGCGAAACGCCCCCATGTAGGCGGCATGGACCTTTCCGAAGCGGATGTTTTTTTCCTTCGCAAAATTCGAAATGGCGATAATCGGATCCGCCTCGTGGGGAATACGAAGGACAAACTCTCGCCCTCTGCGGGCCTCAACGCTGTAGAACTGGCCGGGGAACTCCGCCGGCATTTCCCAATTATTTCTTGTTTCCATCAGATTTCTCCTTAAAAAAATTTCTTTTTTGTATCCGGTCATTCCGGAGTTATTCCCTATGCGCGCATCACATTTAAGCACTCATTCTGCGGTTCTCGACGATTCTCTATATTTAATCCCGGTAAGAATAGAGCGCAAAATACTTTTATCATATTTACGTTCAACGGGATAGCCTTAAAAAAGAACCACCACCTGTATTAAACATAAAAAATACTATATAATAATTACAGAATTGGAAAAATGATCTGGAGGTACATATCATGCCGTGGGTAGATGAACCGACGTGTATAGGATGCAAAATTTGCGTCGATAAATGCCCTGTTGAAGGGGCTATTGCGATGGTGGGACAGAAGGCAAGGATCGATAACTCAATCTGTACCAGATGTGGAATCTGTATTGATGTCTGTCCCGTGAATGCCGTCCATTCCAACTCGGAGCGTCCCGATTTGCGGGGCGGAGGTCCCGGAATAATGGGAGGATCTTCCGGAATTGGAACCGGTTATGGCATCGGTGACGGTGCGGGCGAAGGAATAGGCGACCATACCGGCCGAGGAG
>CAZJIN010000408.1:0-3204 GCA_964545955.1 uncultured Sediminispirochaeta sp. | reverse complement strand
CCATTTTTATCAATCCCTGAGTGGTGGGATAGGTCAGTTCGTGATCATCGGCGGGTTTCAGGACAATGTTGTCGGGATTTGTGCGGGGAAGAATCGTGAGAGCATACCACAGGGCGAGGAGGGAAAAAAGAATCAGCACAATCAGAAGCAGAGTCACAATTTTTCTTGTCATACCTATCCCTTCAGCATTCCTTCACTCAGTCCTTCTATAAAGAAGTCACGAAAAACAAAGAAAAGGATAAGTACCGGCAGGATGGTAACGATAACCATAGCTCCCACCCGACCCATGACAAGGGTCTGCAGCTCATCCCGCAACCATACGATCCCTACAGGGAGGGTTTGCCATTCGTTTTTCGTCATCAGAGTACTCGCGAACATGTATTCCTGCCAGGCGAACACAAAGGTTATAATAGTAGTAGCGGCAAGAGCAGGGCGATTGATGGGAACCAGGATCTTTCGCCACATCTGGAATTCGGTACAACCGTCGATAATGGCGGCGTCACGGATGTCCAGTGGAATCGTGGAGAAAGCACCCCGCATGATAAGTAGTCCCCAGGGAAGGTTGAGCGCTACATAGGGGAAAATCAGGCCGAGCCATGTGTTTTGCAGCCCAACCTCGTACTCCATAAGAAAAATCGGGATGAGGTACATGATATAAGGGATAGTAAGTACTCCTATAATCAGCATAAAGAGTATATTCTGGCCGCGAAAACGTCGCATTCCGAAGGCATAACCCCCCATGGCACTGGAGATCAGAACGATAAGTACTGTCGAGATCGTCACGACCAGACTGTTGGTCACGTAACGGACAAAACCCTTCATCTCGGTGAAAATATAGACGAAATTTTCCAGGGTAAGCTTGTGGGGCAGGATGGTGGGGGGATACTTGTAGAGGTCCTGGGTTGTACGGATTGAGGTGAGAAACATCCAGACTATCGGAAACAGAAAAAGCAGGGCAAAGAAGACGATAATAATAAATAAAACGGTTTCTCGTCGCCGGTTCAATCTCATACGGTTCTCCTATCCTCTCTGGGCTGTGTCGGGCTTGAAAATCCTGTTAAGTAGCCAGGTCATGAGCAGAATAATAACAGCGGTAAGGTACGCCACCTGAGAAGCTTCACCCATTTCCAGACGTTCAAAAGCCAGCTTCCATGAATAGAGATAGAGGGTGAGTGTCGCCGTACCGGGACCACCCTGGGTTATTACCTGTGGCAAGACGAAGACCTTCAGGGAATTGATAAGGATCCAGATTCCCCCTATGAGCATGTAAGGTTTCAAATTCGGCAGGACTATAAACCAGATTTCTTGGAAAAAGTTTGCTCCGTCTACCCTGGCGGATTCCTTTAGCGATTTGGAAATACCCTGCAGACCGGCCAGGAATATAATCAGGGTGAAACCTATCATCTTCCAGGTCCGCGCGAGTACGAGGCTGTTCAAGGCGGTTCCAGGTTCTCCATACCAGTCATGGGTAATGTGCCCCATACCGAGAGAACGGAGGAAGGCGTTGAACACCCCAAGATCGGGGGTGAGGATCCAGGCGAAGGTAATGCCCACGAGGGACATGGGGATGATCATCGGCATGTAAAAAATGACCTGAAAAACCTGAACGCCATGGCTGAGTTCATTCACGAATATCGCCAGTACGAGAGATATGATGAAGGCTATTGCAAAATAGGCGACGGCGAAGCGAAGTTGATTGATCAACGCGGTATGGAAAAAGGAGTCGTTCAGGATCATCTCCCGGTACCCCTGAAGGCCGATAAACCTAGGGACGGTATCGGAGGCGTAGTTGAATTCGGTCAGGCTGAGGTATCCGGAGAAGAGTACGGGAAAAGCGATAAAAATGACCACGAAAAGCATAGTAGGCAGGAGGAAGATAGTCAGACTGATTCGGTTCTGTAGAACGTTCTTTCGTTCTTGTTTCATGCACACACCCCTGTGAAATAAAATCTGGGTCGGTCTGTGGATGTGTGAATAGTATAACACATTCTTCAGCAGACGCGACCCGGAATAAATACGGTGGTTCTACTTCGCGCGCAGATCGGAAAAATCCAGACCAGCCGATTCTTTCTGAATACTCTGCAGAGCTTTATTCACACCCATGCGTCCGTATGCTGCCTCAGGCAGGTACTTGAATAGAATATCAAGATATTCCTGCAGGTCCGTAAAGAGAGGGATAGGACTGGATGCGTCCGCAACACCGAGAATAGTAGGCATCTGATCTTGAAATCGTGTAATGCCTTCGCCGTAGAAGTCTTTCATCACCGGCAGCTTGCCGTAATTGTTGAAACTCCACTGCTGCATTTCCTTTGAGAAGATGACTTCCTGGATGAAAAGCTTTGCCAGGTCCTTGTTCTTTGCAACCTTCGGTATCCACACCGAGTGGGTCCAGATGATGCTTCCGTTTTTGTCCGCGTCAGGCCAGCCAAGATAGGCGATATTGGACTCATCTTCCGTCACGTTTACAAGTTCCATAATATGTCCCTGGGCGGCGTAGAAAGAACCGGTTGCCCCGGTTTTCCACTTTTGATAGCCCTGGTCGTCGGTGGTGGTGTAGGATCCGATCCCTTCTTCGTGCATCCTCGCGAGGTAGCCAAGCCACTTTTTCGCGGCATCACTACTCACATCAAATCCCTTGCCGTTGGAAGCGAGAAAGGTACCCGTCATGGCTTTGATCGGTCCCGCGTAGTTGTATTGCATGAACTCGCGGTCCCATATCTGCACATGGGCGCCCAGTTCCGATGCGGCGTTCAGCTTCCCGAACCAATCGAAAAACTCCTTCTCACCCCATCCGGTGATGGGCTTGGGGCTGTCACCTTCCCAGAGACCTGCTTTTTTCATCAGCTCCGTATTTACCCCGATGATGGAAACCTCACCGACGAAGGGAATACAGGGGTAGTAGGTTCCGGACCCACTCGGTTTTTTGTAGTGTCCCGCGGAGAGAAAGCCTCCGACAAAGTTGTCCTTCGCCATCTTTCCGGTAAACATGGAATCCATGGGTTCCGTCCATCCTCCCGCGATAAGAGGAGCCAGCATCGAGCCGCTCCCGCCCACGAAGACATCGAAGGGGGTTGTTCCCTGTTTCCATTCGGTGATATAGGTTGGTCCGCCCCATTTGTCGGCACGGATCATTTCGAGTTTCAGCTCCGGATGGGCCTCATCGAAGGCCATGGCAAAATTTTCCAGATCGAAGTTCTTAAAAAT
>CAZJIN010000407.1:0-3206 GCA_964545955.1 uncultured Sediminispirochaeta sp. | reverse complement strand
TAAACCATTTAGGAGGTTTTTTGTATAGCTCTCATTATTTAGCGCTTAAACTGGGAAGTGTCTTTTGTTGACTTCTCATAACTCTAAAGTGTATAATATCTTGTGAATAATGTAGAGAACGACGTTCAGATTTATCGATAGAGATATCGATAGAGATATCGATAGAGACAGGGTGAAGAATGCGTGAAGACAGAAAGACCCCGGGATTGAAGAATGGTCGAATAGGGCTTACGGCTCTGGTTCTTCTGTTTGCCGGTGGTGTGATAATCAGCACGGGAATTCTGGTGGGCCGGAAGGTTTCAGCCGATGTGGATGCCGGGTTTCGTCGTTCTCTCCACAGACAGGCGCTGGCTCTGGCTGAAGAGATCGAGCCTCAGCGGGTCCGGCAGCTTTCATTCTCCCCGGTAGATAAGATGGATCTGTTTTATCAGGATCTTTCAAAGCACCTGGTCGCCTATTCAAATTTTGCCGGATATATGGGGATTCGTACCATCGCGGAGAGGGACGGGGTCTATTATCACGGACCTAACAGCTATTCCGGGAGCGGTCACGTATCCCTCGAACCGGGGGATATCTGTACCTCCCCTCCGGAAGCCCTTAAAAAGGTATTTACACAGAGAAAGCCCTTTACCCTGGGGCCTTATGAGGGGACCTTCGGCCGTGTACTTACCGCTTTTGTGCCTCTCATAGATCCCTCCGACGGGGAGACAGTTCTCGCTCTGGCGATAGATGTCGACACTGAAAAATGGAGCAGAATGGTCGCTGATGGACGGCGGAAACCCCTTTTGATTTCAGGACTCTCCTGCCTTTTGGTGCTTCTCCTGTGGAAGGGAATACTGAACAGGAGGTTGGCAGGACGAGAAAAACATCCCCTCTGTCGTCATATCGAGACGGTCCTGGTCCTCGTGATCGGAATCACCCTGACCGGTTTCTTTTCGGTATATGCGTTGAACTACGACTATCGTGAGCGGCAACAGGCCTTTGAAGGATATACCTCCGTCCGGGCGGTGAAGATACGATACACAATTGAGTCTCTCGACGTCGAAGGGAAAACACCGTCCTGGTTTTTCACTCCCGTCGGCGACCGAACCATCAAATGGCACGGTGTGCTGAAGGCTTCTCTGGGTGAATGGTCCCACGGGCGACATCCCGTCGCCACGGGTCTGTTCAGGCTTTCCGATCGGGGACGGCCTTCCACGTTGGCCGTATTCCCGCCGGATCACCATCCCTCTTTCAGTGCGGTGGAGACGGAAATGGTGTCGGATATGTTTCAGCTCTACACTATTCAGCCTGTATTCACCAATGATTCAACGATGGTGGTTTTTTCCCATCCCCTGGATGATTTTCATCGTGACTATCCTCTTCAAATGGTGACCACCACCGGGATTGTCGGGGTATTGTTAAGTGTTCTCCTCTCTCTCTTTGTGTTTCTCCTCCGTAGCCGTCAGCTGGTTCTGGAATCGATGGTGACGGTTAGAACCGCCGAACTGCGGTCCAGAGAGGAGGACCTCAAGCAAACCCTGATTGAGACTCAACGGCTCAAGATAAAGGCTGAGACCGCGGACAGGGCGAAGAGCGATTTTCTTTCCAATATGAGTCACGAGATCCGCACTCCCATGAACGGGGTTATCGGGATGACCGGGCTGCTTTTAGATACCGAGCTCACGGAAGAGCAGAGGAAGTACGTCGATGTAGTACGCAGCAGCGGGGATTCCCTTCTGGTTTTGATCAACGACATCCTGGATTTTTCCAAAATTGAAGCGGGCAAAATGGACATGGAGGTCATAGACTTCAATCTCATGGAGATGATGGAGGACTTTGCCGATGCCCTGGCACTCAAGGCCCATGAGAAGGGGCTTGAGTTTACGGTGTTTCTCCCCCCTGAGGTTCCCGTTTTTCTACAGGGAGACCCCGGCAGGTTGCGACAGGTGCTCATCAATCTGGCGGGAAACGCGGTGAAATTCACCGGTCATGGTCAGATCGTGGTGAAGGTGGCTGTGGGCACCCTCAAAACAAATAGGGTGACCCTGATTTTTTCTGTAGAGGATACGGGAATAGGGATTCCCCCCGACAAGCAGGAGGGTATTTTTGATACTTTCACCCAGGTGGACAGCTCCACCACCCGGAAATACGGTGGAACCGGTCTCGGGCTGGCTATCTCAAAGCGACTGGTCAATCTGATGAACGGAGAGATCGGGCTTGAAAGCAGGGTGGGGGAAGGTACTGTCTTCTCGTTCACCGCGGATTTCCTGCTCCGGGACGGGGAGTCCCAGGACTCCATCTATGGTGAAGTACGGCAGGAAACGGTTCCCCTGAAGAATACCAGGATACTCATTGTTGACGATAACGAGGTCAACCGACTGCTGCTCTCCACATGGATAAATGCCTGGGAGATACGATTCGATGAGGCGAAGAACGGCGCCGAGGCTCTGGAAAAACTCGTCGGTGCTGCTCAGGGCGCGGATCCCTTTGGGCTGGTTTTGCTCGATATGCAGATGCCGGAAATGGACGGAGAGGAACTCGGGAGCCGAATTCTGGGGAATCCGCTGCTAAAGGGAACGAAACTTATTCTTCTCAGCTCTCTCGGGATTAAGTGGACCGTTCCCGAGTGGAGGGCGAAGGGTTTTTCCTCCTGTCTCTCCAAGCCGGTAAAGAGACGGGATCTGCTTCATTCCATCCTTTCGGCAATGGGTACTGCTTCGGGATCGTGGGAGATGCCCGAAGCTCCACATGAAAGAAACGGGGAAAAGTCCCCGTCCGGATCCGCCTCGGTCGAAGCAGTGCCTGATGGCGGGACAGCTCCGGGAGGCGGTCAATGGAAGATACTCCTCGCGGAGGACAACATAAGCAATCAACAGGTTGCCATGGGTATCCTGCGGAAGCTGGGTTACACCGCGGATATCGTTTCCGATGGCGCGCAGGCGGTACGCGCCCTGGAGGATATTTCCTACGATCTTGTTTTCATGGATGCCCAGATGCCGGAGATGGACGGATTTACAGCGACGGCCCTTATTCGTGATTCGGAATCGAAGGTAAGGAACCACGAGATACCCATCATTGCCATGACGGCCCATGCGATGAAGGGTGATCGGGAGCGTTGCCTGACCGCCGGAATGAACGACTATCTGTCCAAGCCTATCACTCCTCGGGGGCTGTCGGAGATGCTGGAGAAGTGGCTGCGGAGGTAGGAGTGGGATGCAGTGGTA
>CAZJIN010000406.1:0-3210 GCA_964545955.1 uncultured Sediminispirochaeta sp. | reverse complement strand
TGGTGGATCGTTCTACTCGCGTTCCGGCGGGTGGTGGTTCCCCTCCTCTACGTTGCGGTGATCCGGCTTGCCTTAACCGGACTGGAGCTCTCCGAGACCCTGACAAGGATACTGCGAGGCGCGGTGGCGGCCCTGGTGGCGATCCTGGTCGTGCGGGCGGCGATTTTTATACTAGAGGCGTCCCTGCGTAAATACTCACAAAAAGCAGGCCATGAGGAGGATGAAAAAAGGGTCAAACCCCTGCTCTCCCTGGTTTCTTTTCTGTTCTGGGGCATCGCCTTTATTTTTCTGCTGGACAACCTCGGCTTCAACATCTCCACTCTCGTCGCAGGACTCGGCGTCTCGGGTATTGCCGTGGCGATCGCCGCGCAGGGTATCCTGGGGGACCTGTTCAACTACTTTGTGATATTTTTCGATCGACCCTTTGAGCTGGGAGACTTCGTGATCTTCGACGACAAGCTCGGGAGTATAGAAAAAATCGGAATTAAAACTACCCGTATCCGGGCCCTCTCCGGGGAACAGCTGGTGGTATCCAACTCCACCCTGGTGAATGCACGGCTCCACAACTACAAGCGCATGGAAAGGCGGAGGGTCGTTTTCCGCATCGGAGTGACCTATCAGACTCCCCTGGAACAGCTGAAGGCGATCCCGGATCTGATCAGGGGCATCGTAGAGAAACAGGAACTCGCACAGTTCGACCGTTCCCATTTTCAGGGCTACGGCGACTTCGCCCTCACCTTCGAGACCGTCTACTACGTCCTCGCGCCGGACTACGTGAACTACATGGACACCCAGCAGGAGATCAACCTCCAAATTTATGCCGCCTTTGAAGAACGGGGAATCGAGTTCGCCTACCCCACCCAAACTCTGTACGTACGGGGGATGGAGAAGGAAGTTCCCCACCCACGGATAGGTTTCGGCGGGGAGGGCTGAGGAGCCGAAATGTTCACCAGGACAGGAGCACTTGCAGTAGTTGACCCTGATTTTACCGGCAGAGTCCTCATATTTGGTGATATCCACGGGGATCTTCCCCCTCTGAGGAGGGGAATGGACCTGCGACGTCCCACGGATATCCTTCTCTTTCTCGGAGATTACGCCGACAGGGGCCCTGAAGGAGTCGAGGTAATTGAGGGGATTCAACAGCTCATGGAAAGAATCCCGAACAACGTGATCGCCCTTATGGGCAACCACGAGGATTACGACCACCACGGAGAACCGAACTTTCTGCCCTGCACACTCATCGATGAAGCAGAACGAAAACGCGGAAGCTGGTCCGATTTTTTTTCAAGCTTTCTGAGATTTAAAGAAAACCTCTTTCTGAGCGCCCTCATTCCAGGTTTCGCCCTCTGTGTCCACGGTGGTATCTCCGGAGAAATGGTGACCGAAGATGCCCTGGAGTCTCCCAACCCCGCGAGGCGGCAACAGCTCCTCTGGGGGGACCCCGGACGACACGAGGGAGAGTTTCCCGGACCCCGCGGGGCGGGCTCCCTCTTCGGACCCGATGTGACCGATCAAGTACTGGACGGCCTGGGAGTCCGGTTTCTGCTCCGCAGTCATGAACCGCGTAAAGCAGTGCAGGGTCCCGCCGTCGAACACGATGGTCGGGTGATCACCACCAGCGCCACCGGCATATACGGAGGACGTCCCTTTGCCCTTGTGATCGACATGAACGCCCCCCCGTCGAACAGCGACGAAATAACCGGTACGACAATATACCTCGATTGAGTCTCCATAACATCCTACTTCTCATGGGCGAAAGGCTCTACGCGCCGCTATAACTACAAACGCTATAGGCACAAAAAAAATGTATTTGCCGAGCCCCAGATCCAATGGTAGAATATTAACGTATTCTCCGATCCGGCCGACCTAAGGGTTCCTCTCATGGTTTGCCGGACGATAGGGTCCCGCGGGAAACTGCCGGGCCTCCCGTGTTTGGAAAGGAGAAGGACCTCGCCATATCGTATTGTTTTTTTAAAAAAGTGAATGGCCGTCCGTTTCTTTTTTCACCACGGGAATAACAAATCATTATTATGGAGGTTCCAATGAGAAAAGGAACACGTGTAGCTGTGGTGTTATTCCTGATTCTTCTCGTGGTGACAACCGGTGCATACGCCCGGGGAGCCCAGGAAGTGAAGGAAAGCGAGGAAATTTCGGGGGTCCTCACGATCTTCCACGCGGGAAGTCTTTCGGTCCCCTTCGACGCGATGGAAAAGGAGTTCGAGGCGAAATTCCCCGATGTGGATGTGCGGAGGGAGGCGGGCGGCAGCACCGCCAGCGCCCGAAAGATCTCGGAGCTGGGCAAACCCGCCGACATCATGGCATCGGCGGATTATACGGTGATCGACAAGATCCTGATCCCCGAGTATGCCGGGCTCAACATCCGCTTCGCCACCAATCAACTCGTCCTCTGTTATACCGACTCGTCCCGTTATGCCGACGAAGTGAATTCGGACAACTGGTACGAAATCCTTCAGCGCAAGGGTGTGGTATGGGGACATTCGGATCCCAACCTCGATCCCTGCGGATACCGCTCTCTCATGGTCATGCAGCTCGCAGAGTACCATTACGGACTCCCCGGACTCTACGACAAGCTTCTGGCCAACCGGCCTGAGGAAAATGTCCGCCCAAAATCGGTGGACCTGATCTCCCTTATGCAGTCCGGCAACATGGACTACGCCTGGGAGTACCTCTCGGTAGCCGAACAGCACGATCTGAATTACGTGACCATTCCTGAAAAAATCAACCTCGGCAACTATGAACACGACGACTACTACAAGAACGCCGTGGTCGAGGTGACCGGTTCACAACCCGGAGAAATGATGAAGCTCTACGGCAAGTCCATCACCTACGGGATTACCCTGGTGAAAGACCGGGCAAACCCCGCAGCCGCCGAAGCCTTCCTGGCCTACATGCTCGATCCCCGGGGGGGACTGAGGATCCTGAAGAACATGGGGCAGCCACCCTTCGTCCCCGCACGGGTCCCCACCGATGAGATGTTCGACATGTTACCCGCATCTCTCACCGGGCTTATCGAAGTAAGGCAGTAATGAACGGCAGTACGATACACTCTTTTTCAAAGGGCGGCGCGGCAAAAATCCGTCGCCCCGATTCTTTCTTCTGGGTAAATCTCTCAATTGGGAGTATTATCCTCATCTTCATTCTGCTCCCCCTCTTTGAGATGCTCACCGCTCCCTCACTTCCCGCTATCGT
>CAZJIN010000405.1:0-3216 GCA_964545955.1 uncultured Sediminispirochaeta sp. | reverse complement strand
ACAACTCTTTTCATTAGAAGCATTTTACTCAAGGTTGGTCATTATTACAAATGGTATGATACCCCTGAGGAGCGCAAAATACACACGGGAAACATACCGAGGATCGGGGGCATCGGGATTTTTTATACCTCCGTGCTGTCGATCGTGGTGTTTCTGTATATTGCCCGCAGTGAGCACTTGCTGAAGCTTTTACTGCGATATGAATACACCTCGTTGATTGTGGGGTGCTTGATTATTCATCTGGTGGGATTGCTGGATGATTTCAAGGATTTGAAGCCTCATTACAAGCTGGCGGCGGAAGTTGCGGCGGCCCTGATTTTTATAGTGGGGGGCAACTATTTTCGGGCGGTGTATATGCCGGTGTTCGGAGTGACCATCGAGCTCGGAGTCGGCGGGCCGGTGCTGACGTTCTTGTGGATTATCGGAGTGACCAACGCGATCAATCTGATTGACGGGATAGACGGACTTTCGGGGTCGTTGTCGGCGATGGCGGCCCTTTTTCTTGGGCTTGCCGCCCTTTCGAAGGGGAATCTGCCTGCGGCTATTATCGCCCTGTCAATTTTCGGCGCGCTGCTGGGGTTTTTGTTTTTCAATTTTCCACCGGCTCATATTTTTATGGGAGATTCCGGAAGTTTATATATCGGATATGTGCTCGCGACTCTGCCGATTTTGGTGTTCCAGTTTGAAAGACCCGAAAGGGCACTGGCCTATGGCGCGACCCTGCTGGTTATTCCGATTCTCGACACACTTTCGGCGATTATTCGGCGGAAACGGAGAAATATTCCCTTTCACGAGCCCGACAGGGAGCATGTCCATCACAAGCTGCTCACCTTTGGTTTTTCGAATCACACGACCCTCGTCATGCTGACAGGAGTGACCACGCTATCCGGGTATTTCGCCTTTCTGTGGATCAGAATCCCCTCAGGGGTAACTGAATCTCTATTGTTGCTCATGTGGGGAGTGGTAATAGTTTTCTTTTTTGTCCTTCACTATATCAATAAAAAACTACTGTCCACAGTCGAGCGTAACGCTGCAGTCAATAGCCCGGGCGATGCCCCGGACGAGAGCGGCGGGGCAAAGCTGTAGAGAGAACCAGAGAGAACCGACTAGGGCCAGGGGTGCGAGACAAATTCGTTTATTTCCCTTTGGCTCGCCTTCGCGCCCTTTGATCTCCCTGACCACCTTTGAAAGCCACTTACCCCCTCTGACCGGGTTCAGAAAAAGACCATAAAAAATAGGACACCCTTTGAATCAATAGCGACGGTTGCCGTCTCCGGGGTGGTTGGAACTGTTTCCGGTGTTGTAACCGTTTCTGCCGTTACTTCCCCGGTAAAGAATACGGACCTGTTTGTATAGTCCTTCACCTTCGCTTTTGGTCTCGATATCGCTCATGTCGGTGAGTGAAGTATGGACGAGACGCCGTTCGAAGGGGTTCATGGGATCGAGGAGACGAGAGCGCCGGGTTTTTCGGACCTGTGCCGCGGTACGGCGGGCGTTCCTGATGATGCTGTCTTCATGGCGGCTCCGGTAATCCTCGGCATCTATGACGACGCGGCGGCCTTCGTCGAGGCGACCGGCGTAAATGTTGGCCAGGAGCTGGAGTGAGTCGAGGTTTTTACCCTTTTTCCCGATCAGGATGGCCGAATGCTCGGATTCGATGTTGAAGCCAACTTTCCTTCCTTCTCGATAGGCGATGCTTCCGCGTCCTGGAAATCCCATCATTCTGGTGACGTCCTCAATAAAAGCAATTATTTTTTCTTCAAATTCGTTCTGTGGTTCCGGGTCGGTGCTGCTGCGTGGTTCCCTGGGTTCGGCCTGTTCATAGGGTGTTTCGTCTTCGTACCTGTCGTCATCCTCAATGTAGACACGGATTTTTACATTGCCCTTTTTGAAAATCCCACCCCGTGTGGATTCCATAATCTCCACATCAAAGTGTTCACGGTCCAGGTGAAGTTCCTGTACCGCGTTGTCGATGGCCTCCTGTTCTGATTTTCCTTCGAATTCTTTTATCATATGTTTCTCCTTAAAAGGAACTTATTATCTGTTTTACTTCAGCCGACTCGCCTCCTCGCGCGCGTGACGGTTTTCCCCTTCCCCGAAAAGAGGTTCCCGTCGAAGGATTTTTCGACGGGTGTGCCTCTTTCGATGTGGGAAGGTTTATTCCCAATAGAACGAGAGAAGCGGAACCATCTTGATGGTTCCATTTCCGAGTGAGCGAAGGGAAGGAAAGGTATCAATACCCCGACCCCAGGGTCGGAGTGGGCCGCAAAAGCGGCCCGTGTCCAGGGTTTGCCCTGGGGTATGATACCTTTCATTTTTTCTTTTTTTTGCGTGGTGTTCCGCCGCCCTTTCCCCGGGTGGTGGAACCGGTTTTACCGGTGTTTTTGCCGCCGGTCTTGTTTTGTCCGGTTTTGCCTGCGCTGCCTTTGTTCGATCCACTTTTGTTCGTTCCACCTGTTTTGGACGCATGGGGATGTTTTCCCCGGGAAGGTCCGGGAACAGGTTCTCCGGAAGCTTCAGCCGCCGCTTCAACTTTTTTACGATGCTTACCGATTGCCTTCTGCTGGAACATGGTAAGGATGTTGGTGATAATCCAGTATACCAATAAGCCCGATGGAGCGCTGTACAGCACGAAGAAAAGGAAAAAGGGCATGAAATACATCATCATCTTCATACTGCTCTGATTTGCCCCCGCGGTGGGCGTCTGCATTGTTTTCGTGGAGATCACCATGGTAAGGGCGAATACAATCGGTAGCAGGTGCACGTCGCTGCCGAGGAAGGGAATCGCGAAGGGAAGGCTAAAAATCGTCTCGGGCCCCGAAAGGTCGGTGATCCATCCCGGAATAAACACCGCTCCGCGAAGATCAAAGTGCTTGTTGAGCAGTCCGTACAGGGCAATGAACATCGGCATCTGCAATAACAGGGGCAGACAGCCGCCGAGGGGATTGACCCCTTCCGTCTTGTAGAGCTTTGCCATTTCCTGGTTGAGTTTGGCGGAATCGCTCTTGTATTTTTCCCGAAGCTCCTGCATTTTCGGATTCAAGGCCTGCATTTTGCTGGTGGACTCATAACTTTTGTGGGTAATCGGGTACAGCACAATCTTGATAAAAAGGGTGAGGAAAATGATCGCCACGCCCCAGTTCGGCACGATCGCGTAAAACATCACCAGTAGTTTTTTCAGTATCCACTCAAGCCACCCGAGGATCGAACCGGTAT
>CAZJIN010000404.1:0-3218 GCA_964545955.1 uncultured Sediminispirochaeta sp. | reverse complement strand
CATCGAGATTATCGGACTTCTTAAACTCGTATACCACCGTCATCTTCGTGTAGGTTTTTGGATGTTCTTCAGTCATTTCGGACTCAACCCGGATATTGAAGAAGGTCTGGTTCTGTTTCATTTTCTTGAGAATGGAGACGACATCCATTCCCGTACACCCGATCAGCGACGCGAGCAGGAGGGGTTTCGGTCGAGGCCCCCGGTCCTCACCGCCGACTGAATCATCCGCGTCCATAATGAGTTTGTGCCCTGAGATTTCGGTCTCGAAGGCCATACCGTCAATCCATGTACAATCCATGCTTTTTTTTGCCATACTTCCTCCTGATAAAAACCAACTTGTAATCTTAAATATATACATTTTGACTTGGGAAATCAAAAGATCGAGGAGCCATCACCAAGACTCCGCCCTCGGATACTTCCCTCATCCCCCCTCGGTTGATTATACGCCGGTCGTGTCGTACAATGTGTACCGCGATCGGCCCCGCGGAGAACCGTCAGCAATTCTCAGTATGGAAAGTGTATACACTTTCCATACTGAGAATGCCTCCAACCGATGAGCAATTGCCATATTTTCTAAGCAATTGAGGCAAATTCTCATTTTAGAAGTCTATAAGACTTCTAAAATGAGAATTGCTGGGGAACCGGCGACTCGCGATACTATTTCGCGATATTAATACTAGTTGAGATGTTATGGATACGAGATTGCTGAAAAAAGATTTTGGAAAACTACTGAAAAAACGCCACCAGGAGTACCGGCCGATATTTGCCGCCGAGGATACCGACTGTTATCGGGTGTACAACTGGAACATGGCTGAAATCCCCTGGTTTATTGATTTTTATGGGCAGTATCTCCACGTGGTCTCCTTTACCCGGACCCATAATCCGGAACTCGCCGATCTCGAAGAAGAACTCCTCGATACGACCTCAAGGATGCTCTATGTTCCCCGGGAACGAATTATCTTTAAACATAGATTTATTCAGGGGAAATACAGTCGGCAGGAAAAGCTCGGGGAGATGGAAGACTTTTTCGTGGTGAGGGAGCATGGTCTGAAGTTCAGGGTGAACCTGCGTGACTATATGGATACGGGTCTCTTCCCTGATCATCGTTTGAGTCGCCGGATGATCCGCGAAGCGGCGGGCGGACGAAAGGTGTTGAACCTCTTCGGTTATACCGGCGCTTTCACGGTGTACGCGGCGGCGGGAGGGGCGGCCTCAAGCGTCACGGTGGACCTCTCCTCTTCCTATCTCCGGTGGGCCGAGGAAAACATGGCCTTAAACGGCTTCCCCCTGGAGCTCCATTCCTTTGTTCCCGGGGATGCCCGTACCTATCTGCAGGAGGCGGTATCAGAGGGAAAACGCTTTGAGATAATCATCCTGGATCCTCCCACCTTCTCCAATAGCCGAAAAATGGAGGGGACCTTCGATATTCAGCGAGACTATGTCTGGTTTCTCGGACAGGCACTGCAACTCCTCACCGGGGAGGGGTCGATCTTTTTTTCCACCAACTTTCAAAAATTCCACTTTGATCCCGGGAGAATCCGCGGGGCCGAAATCAGGGAGACCACTTCGTCTACGGTACCTCCGGATTTTGATGGAAAAAGAAAGCCCCACCGAAGCTGGGTGCTCCGTAGAAGCCCGGGGAAATAAGTGGATGCCTTATCGGTGTGGGGGGGGAAAGAAGTCCTTGAGGCGTCCGGAGTTTTTTTGAGGCGGCCCCTTGAGGCGGCCCCCTGAGGCGGCCCCCTGAGGCGCTCACCCTGAGGCGGCCCCTTGAGGCGTCCTGGGGGGTTCTGAGGTGGGTCTCTCCACGCCTTCCCTTTTTTTCTCAGCCCATCTTCTTTTTCAGTTTTGCCCAGGTATCCTTCAGAGATACGGTCCGGTTAAAGACAGGTTCTCCGGGGCGTGAGTCTTTTGTATCGACACAGAAGTACCCCTTTCTCATAAACTGAAAAATCTCACCGGGTTTCGCGTTACTCAGGGATGGCTCCAGTACGGCTTTTTCGATCACCTTCAGTGAATCGGGATTCAGGTCATCGAGAAAATTCCCGGTTCTTTCACCGGGGTTTTCACAAGAGAAGAGATGATCGTAGTAGTTCACCTTCAGGTTGATTCCATGGGCTGCCGAGACCCAGTGACTGGTTCCGCGTACCTTGCGTTCGTCCGCAGTCCAGCCTCCCCTGCTTTCGGGGTCGTAGGTACAGTGGACTTCGGTGATTTCTCCGCTTTTCGGGTCTTTGACCACCTTCACACAGGTCACGTAGTAGGCGTGCTTCAATCGGATTTCCCGACCGGGGGAAAGGCGGAAAAACTTCTTAGGGGGATTCTCCATGAAATCTTCCCGTTCTATGTAGAGTTCACGGCTGAAGGGAAGCTCCCTGATACCAGCTGAAGGATCTTCGGGGTTGTTGTCCGCTTCTATCATTTCAAGCCTGTCCTCCGGGTAATTGTCGATCACCAGTTTCAGCGGGTCAAGGACAGCCATGACCCTCGGTGCCCGAAGGTTGAGATCGTCCCGGAGGCAATGCTCGAGAAGTGCTATGTCGATGGTGCTGTTTGCCCTGGCGACGCCGATCTTATCGGCAAAAGTGCGTAGTGCCTCGGGGGTATAACCCCTTCGGCGAAGACCGGAGATCGTCGGCATTCTCGGATCGTCCCATCCGTCAACCCTATTGTCCCGGACCAGCTGCAGCAGCATGCGTTTGCTCATGACGGTATAGTTGAGGTTGAGTCGGGCAAACTCGTACTGGTGTGGTTGATGCTCCACCAGGGATTCCTGAATCACCCAGTCGTAGAGGGGACGATGGTCTTCAAATTCCAGGGTACAGATGGAGTGGGTGACCCCCTCGATGGCGTCGGAGAGGGGATGGGTGAAGTCATACATTGGATAGATGGTCCAGGTCTCTCCTGTACGGTGGTGACTGACCTTTTTGATCCGATAGAGGGTGGGATCCCGCATATTCAGATTCCCGGAGGCCATATCTATCTTTGCCCGGAGGACATACTTCCCCTCAGGGAATTCCCCCTTCTTCATTCTCTCGAAGAGATCGAGGTTTTCCTCTATCGAACGTGAACGGTCGGGACTTTCCTTTCCCGGTTCCTTGAGGGTGCCCCGGTAGTTCCTGATCTCTTCCGGGGAGAGGCTGTCCACGTAGGCCTTCCCTCGTTTGATGAGGGTGACGGCAAACCCGTAGAGTTGCTCAAAATAATCTGAGGCAAAG
>CAZJIN010000403.1:0-3229 GCA_964545955.1 uncultured Sediminispirochaeta sp. | reverse complement strand
CATTACGGGACCCCCCGATTCTACGACCTTTTTTCGCGGGAAACCCGCTCGATACTCGGCAAGGTGGAAAGAGGTATTGCTCTCGTAGCCCGCCCCAAGAAGCAGCACATACCCGTCCAGGTCGTAGATCTTCGACAGGGGAGAACCCTCACCCAGGGAAAAATCGAGCTCTTGTCCCTCTACCATCTCCACAGCCCCCTCGCCCCAACAGGCAAAGGAGAGCTGAGGATGGGCACTCCGCAGGGTATCCGGCTGACCGCGAAAAAGCTCCGCTACCCTGCCTATTCCCCGTGTAGGGGTAAGGTCCGGATCATAGGCGGGCATATGCTCCCTGATGTGTTCCCACCAGCCCTCGGGAACCGGCGGGTTGTTCCAGCCCGCGGGATCCGAGAGATGTCCCGAATGGGCCGGCATCACCAGCAAGCCCCAGGGCCTCACCACTTCTTCCAGGGCCAACACCACCGCATGGGCCCCTCCACACACCCATCCCAGCGCGCTGAGAGACGTGTGGACGATAAGACAAGACCCGGGCTTTACACCGAGTTCAAGGAAATCTTTCTCCAGCTGTTCCCGGGTAATCGGCCTTTCACCGGTACTCCGGATCACCTCCGTTTCGCCCATACCTATAAGATAACACAAAAAGGACCCATACTACCGGGAGTACGAAAAAAAAGCCCGTTGCCGGAGGTCCCTTGCCCCGTGACCTGCCAGGGTTCTCCGCCCGGTTCACCGGCCAATCCCGCCCCAGGTTCACCGGCCAATCCCGCCCTGTCCCCGACCCCGCCCCGTGACCCGTCCCAAAAAACCTCTTTCAAAAATTTGTATCTTTGCCTCTTTTTAAGTACCTTACCATTATGCTGAGGAAAATTCTCTCACTGATAATAAACGACGGCGTGGTTCATTACAGGGATATTGCTCGCACCCTCTCTATCCCTCAACCCCTGGTGGAACAGATGGTATGGGAGCTCGAGAGGCTGGGATACCTCAATGCCGTAGCCCAGGGGTGCACGCAGTCAAAGTGCGCCGGCTGCTCTATGAAATGCGGTGCCTCCAGCCCGCTGCAGAAGGCTTTTGTCCTTACCCGGAAGGGAAGGGTGTTTCTTGAGAAAAGGGCGGGTCCAGCAATTCCAAATGTGTAGAATGTAAAACTCTCTCCACATTTCGAATTGCTGAGGCGGGACGAAGCCTTTGCGTGAACCATGAGGAGGCCCTGGGAACCCCGGGGGATTCGGGGGACCCCGGGGGTGTTGCGGGCTGCTTCGACCCTGCTCAGCCGACTCTATTTACTGTGCCTGCTTCGCTTACTTTGGCTGCTCCTCCGCCTGTACCACCCGGACTTTTTGGGCGAGACCGGTACCCACTACGATCTTTGAGTCATAGATTGAGATCATGATGGGACCTGAACCATCGTTCCTGATTACTTTGAGCCGTTCCCCTGGAATAATCCCCAGGTCTGTAAGCTTCCGACGGGCCATTCTTCCACCCCCGACAGCCACGACCCTGACGACCGATCCCCTGATGCTTTTGTCCAGTGTTGTTGTATCCATGACTGGTTGATTCTGACAGTAAAGTGCCGAGAATGTCAATGAACCATCATAAAGAGTACCGCGAGGCAGGCTTGACTTATTTGTTAATCCTAGTTAAATTATACAAAATTGCCGGGGAGCATGGAAGGTGGAAAAACAGATGGAAAAGCCCCTGAGTCTTTGTCGTGAGGGTGACAGGGTTCTCATTCAGAAGATCCTGGGAAATGGCGGCTACAAGAAGAGATTGCTCGATCTCGGTTTTCGTAAGGGCAAGGAAATCACCGTGGTCCGCTACGCTCCTCTTCGAGACCCGATGGAGGTGCTGGTCGGGGACAGTTATATCTCTCTGCGGGTGGATGAAGCGGAGCGAATCACGATTTCTTTCATGGATACAGCCGCAAATGGACAATAAAGCAACGGAATCCTACACCTTTGCCCTTACCGGCAACCCCAACTCCGGTAAGACCTCGGTCTTCAATGAGATCACCGGGGCAAGCCAGAAAACGGGAAACTGGGGTGGTGTTACCGTTGACGTGAAGACAGGCAGCATCCGCCGGGGCAAGAACAAACTCTACTTTACCGATATTCCCGGGACTTATTCCCTTAGCGCCTATACCATGGAAGAGGTTGTCGCGCGGGACTATATCATCAACGGCAATACCGACGTCATCATCAATGTGGTAGACTCGACAAACCTCGAGAGGAACCTCTACCTTGCAGTCCAACTCATGGAAATCGGCAAACCAATTGTCTTCGCCTTCAACATGTACGACGAACTCAGCCGAAGCGGGACCCGTATCGATACGGAACAGCTCAAGAAACTCCTCGGAATACCGATTTGCTACACCGTCGGACGTACAGGAAAGGGAATCGACGAACTTCTGGACACAGCCGTGAAAACCGCACAGGGAGAACTGGAAGTCAGCCATCCCGTATCAGTTCACTATGGGAGCGAGCTGGAACTCGCCCTCCAGGAGATTCAGGAATCCCTAAAACCACTTGAATTCAACACTCGCGGGATCAACCTTCGCTGGTTCGCCCTCAAGCTCCTGGAGGAAGATGAGATCGTTGAAAAGGAACTCAGGGAGTATGAAGGTCATGAAAAGGTCTTCGAGATTCGCGGTATCCATCTTACAAGGATAGAGGAGCTCTACCAGGAAGATGCCGCCACGCTCATCAGTGAAAGGCGTTACGGCTTCATCATGGGAGCGCTTGGCGAAACGGTAAAACGCACCGGCGGCGACAGAATCGACCTCTCCGAGAAAATCGACGGGATCATGACCAACCGTTTTCTCGCCTATCCTATCTTCGCCGCCTTTATGTGGCTCCTCTTTCAGGCTACCTTCACCCTCGGGGCTTATCCGATGGAATGGATTGAGAGCGGAGTTGCCCTTCTGGCCGGCGCGGTCCGTACTGGGCTTTCCCCCGGCCCCTTCCGGAGCCTCCTGGCCGACGGGATCATAGGCGGCGTCGGTGGAGTCGTGGTCTTCCTGCCGAATATCCTGATCCTCTTCTTCGGGATTTCGATCCTCGAAGATACCGGCTACATGGCCAGGATCGCCTTTATCATGGACAAGCTGATGCACCGCATCGGATTACACGGCAAGAGCTTTATCCCCCTGATCATGGGGATCGGCTGCAATGTACCCGCCATCATGGCCTCCCGGACCCTGGAATCCAACAAGGACCGGATTCTCACCATC
>CAZJIN010000402.1:0-3245 GCA_964545955.1 uncultured Sediminispirochaeta sp. | reverse complement strand
GCCTACCATATCAGCAAGAGGGTACTTCAGGACTTTACCCGTATTATGAGCGTGGAACTCGCCCCTTCGATTCGCGTCAACGCCGTCGCCCCCGGCATCATCCTCCCGGATCGTGAAAACGACCCTGACCTCCTGGAAAAATACCGGAAGGGCAACCTTTTGGAAAAAATAGGCTCCGTTGAGGAGGTCACCCGGACCGTTGTGTTTTTACTGCGCGGCGATTTTATCACCGGACAGGTCATTTTCGTCGATGGAGGTCGCCATATTCGAGGACGCTTCTACGGCAGCTAAACGGGGAACCTGGATCGGATGCGTCGTCAGATGCTTCGATGCCGGACCCTTCATCGTTAGAAACCTCAAGGGCTCCTTCAAAAATGGAGGATCGACTCAAGCCTCTCACGGGCGCGGTCTCCCGAACCGGAGAGAAAATCCTCCATCAACTCCCTCACCCCCGGAACATCTCTCACTTCCCGGAGAACAAGGCCCGCCTGAAGGGTACATGGATTCTCCGGCCATTCCAGAAACTCAAGCACTGGACCCAATACCTCCACCGGCGCTCCCCGCATCACGAACTCCCCCAGGCGCTTCATCTCTAGTTCCGTCAGAGGGGCCGGTCCTCCCTCCCCCTCCAGACCATAGAGGAGGGCGAGGCGCCGACGGGCTTCATCAGCCCTGGAGGAAGGGGGGGCCACGAGGATGGAAGCGGTTAGGGCCTCTTTCATCAGAGGCCGGTAGACGTCGCCCATATCGTCAAGACCTTTCCAGAGGTGATAGTAGTAGAATTGTGTCTCCCGGTAGGGAGCTCCCGTGTGTTGAAAAAGTTCCAGCTCTCCCTTTCCCGCACCGTGGGTCTTCAACCGACAGAGCGCATCGAGAAAGGGCAACAACCTGTGGGAATGTTTTTCCTTCAGCACGTTGACTATCTCCTCAACCCGTTGCCATTGTTCCGACTCAAAGGCCGTGAGTAGCGCATCCTGAAGGGTGTTGCCGGAAATCTCCGCAGAGGAGATTATATCCCGGACCAGGAGATCTTCAACTCTGCCGGTCTCTTCCAGGAACTCCATTCCCCCGGCTTCCGCGAGCCGCACCCACCGGGGGGAGGTATTTTGGTTGTAGGGTCTCGTTCTTCCCGCATCGGAGAGCAGGGTCTTCGACTCCTCGACCCGTCCCAGATGCTGCAACAGCTCAATCAGTTCGAGTAATCTTCTTTCATTCAGGAGCCTTTGGTCCCGTTTCCACAGAGCCAGAAGTATATCCGCCGCTTCACCCAGGTCTTCCCCGAGTCCGATCATGACCGCAGCCTGAAGCAGGTCCACCCTGGAGTCCAGGTCCACCTTATCATTTCCTTCCCCTTCCCCCTCTCCCTTCTCTCTCGGCGCAGAATCAAGCGCTTTAAACCGGCTCAACAAACGTTCCGCCTGTCGATAGTCCTGTTCAAAAAACGCGAGGTAAGCCCTTAGGTACAGGGATAGACTTTCAGCCCGTCCATCCGTGGAAATACCAAGGGGGGCCCGCAAATAGATCCTCGCCTCCTCGATTCGTCCCTGGAGCAGCAACTCCCTTCCAAGATACACCATTGCCGCATTGTTCGATTTATTCTCAAGATGATACAGGAGCAGTTCGTTCCGTCGCTCCTCATCCCCGGGGATCTTTAGTATTTCCCCTATCCTATCCGGATTGCTGTTCGGGCTGCTGTTCGAGATTTCTTTTCTCTGACATCCGAAAATAGCCGTAACGGCACTCAAGAGCAGCAAAAATCCCACCGTACCTAGAGTTCTTTTCATTTTTTTCACACCTCCTGTAGTATAGGAGGAAGATTTCGCCTCTCCTGCTTCAAATTTTTAAAAAAATTCAGACATTCTTTTGATTCTACTTGACAGCAGGGTGTAACGGTTGTAACCTATAGTTGTACTATACATATAGTACAATAGTACAAGCTCCGGCAGCGGGAATACGGTGAGATAACCGTGAGAGACAGCGGAAATACCCAGGCTTTCCGCACAGGAGGGAAAAATGATCGAAGTACACAACGTAAAAAAGGATTATCACTCGGGAGAAACCACGGTCCACGCGTTGAGGGGAATTGATCTCGCGGTGAATAAGGGAGAATTTATCTCCATCGCCGGGCCATCGGGTTCGGGAAAAACAACCCTCCTCAACCTAATCGGCTGCCTCGATATTGTTGATCAGGGAAAAATCGAGATCGACTCAATAGATATTTCAACAATGGGTAAAAAAGAGCTCGCCCTGCTGCGCCGAGAAAAAATCGGCTTTGTCTTTCAATCCTTCAACCTGATACCGGTCCTGACGGCCTTCGAGAACAGCGCGTTCCCCCTCTCCCTGCTGGGTTATCCCGAAAAGGAGATCCGCGATCGTACAATGGCGATCCTCGATGAGGTAGGCCTCGCCGACATGGCAGACAGAAAACCGGCGGAACTTTCCGGCGGTCAACAGCAACGGGTAGCCATCGCCCGGGCCCTGATAAAGGGGCCCCAGATCGTCCTCGCCGACGAACCCACCGCGAACCTCGACTCCACCACCGGTCAGGAGATCCTGGATCTCATGGAAAAACTCAATATCACCCATAAGACCACCTTCATTTTTTCAACCCACGACCGGATGGTGATGGACTTTGCCCATCGCCTGGTTCAGCTTCACGATGGGCTGATCCAGAGCGACACGGTGCAGAAAAGAAAAATCGGCGGGGGGGTGAAACAATGAAATCCAGAATTTTTTTATTTAGGCTTGCCATGAAAAATCTTTTTCGCCACACCAGACGGACACTGATCACCGCCATCGCCATCGCCATCGGCCTGGCCATGTTTATCATGACGGACTCCCTCCTCGTCGGAATCGAGGAGGACTCCACCCGCAACCTGGTGCTCTACGAAACCAGTTCAACCAGGATTATGGACGAGGACTTCTGGGAGGGCCATGAAAACCTCCCCCTCAAGCACAGCTTCGGTAGCCCTGAGGAGATCATCCGAAACCTTCGGGAAGCGGGGTATGATGCCACACCGAGGATAGCCTTCAGTGGTGAAATGATCATGCGAAAGGACCCCTTTCCGGAAGACGGCTCAATTCAGGCGAGGGTTATCGCCATCGACCCCGAGAGAGATCCCTCGGTGTACCGAATCGATGAGACCGTCACGGAGGGCCGTTTTCTCAAGAATGACGAAATGGGTGTTCTGATCGGTGAGTGGATGGCCGAAGACATCGGCGCGGAGGTGCGATTTCCCGTTACG
>CAZJIN010000401.1:0-3270 GCA_964545955.1 uncultured Sediminispirochaeta sp. | reverse complement strand
GAAAAAAAACTATTCCGTGGTAATTGTGACGCATAATATGCAGCAGGCCGGAAGGGTAGGCGATTACACGGCTTTCTTTCTTAATGGGGATATGGAAGAGTTCGATATCACTGAAAAAATATTTCTTGATCCAAAGAGCCGGAAAACAACCGATTATATTTCCGGACGATTCGGTTAAAGGCGGGAGAAACATATGCCGGGAAGAAGACATTTTAGCAATGCAATGATAGAAGTCCACCAGGAGATCCTGAAGATGGGAGTCATGGTGGAGGAGGCCCTCGCAAGCGCCCGTACGGCCTTTGTGAACAAGGATATGATAAAGGCGGAGAAGGTGATCTCCCATGATGAGAGCATCGATGAGATGCAGCTCCTCCTCGAGGATCGCTGTACCATCCTCATCGCCACTGAACAACCGGTGGCGACGGATCTTCGTAACTTACTCACCGCGGTGAAGATCGTATCCAGCCTGGAACGGATGGGGGACCACGCGGTCCACCTGGCAAAAACAACGGTCAGGATCGCCGACCTTCCGAATCTCGATTCTCTCCGCACATTGATTGTTCCCCTTGTGGACAAGGGGAACCTGATGGTGAAGGATATGCTGACGGCTCTCTCG
Source organism: uncultured Sediminispirochaeta sp. (assembly GCA_964545955.1). Classification (GTDB taxonomy): domain Bacteria; phylum Spirochaetota; class Spirochaetia; order DSM-16054; family Sediminispirochaetaceae; genus DSBN01. Next base: position 2,654 of record CAZJIN010000401.1, on the reverse strand, counting down.
AATCATGACCCCGATCTCGCCAGGCGGGTAGCCGGGAGGGACGATGAGATCGATGATCTTCACAGGGAACTTTTTGAGACCCTCATTGATTTTCAACGGGGGAATCCCGAGTATGCTCTTCAGACCACGGACCTGCTTTTTCTGATCCGGTTTTTTGAACGCCTCTGCGACCATGTCACCCATATCTGTGAGTGGATCGTACTGCGTGAAACCGGTGAGCATGCCGAGCTTGGTTGACATTTGAATAGTTACGGAAAATAATCATATCTATTCATGAAAAAAACATTGCTCGGTCATTATTTTCAATATTTTCTCATCACCATGATGATTCTCATGGGGGCTTACTTTTACGTATATGACCGTCTTCAGGAGGTGATGTACCGGCAGGTGCGGGCTGACCTGCAGGAGACGGCGTTGTTGCTCCAGCCGGTGCTTCCCCCCCTCGATACGGGATCGAGGGAGATTGACGAGTTTTGCAAGGAAACTGCGGGCAAAACAAGTCTTCGGCTCACAATAATAATGCCCGACGGCTTGGTGGTGGGGGATTCGGACAACTATATCGGAATGCTCGGAAACCATGCCGACAGGCCGGAGGTGATTGAAGCTCTTCGGGGAAAAAACGGTTTCTCCCGCAGGTACAGCGACACCATGGACATCAGGTTTGCCTATCTGGCCGTTCCGTTGAAGAAGGAGGGCATCGTCATCGCGGTGATGAGGGTTGCCAAGCCCGTTGAGGTTATAGATACCGTTTTTTCCGCCCTTCGGGTGCGTATACTACTGCTGATCCTGATTATCATTATGGCCTCAGGGATCTTCGGGTTCTATGTGAGTAAAAAAACAAAATCCGCCCTTCTGAAAATGGAGCACGCCGCCCGGAGGATCCACTCAGGAGACTATTCGGTGAAGGTGGATATGGATTTTCCCGGAGAAGCCCAGGCCTTGGCCGTCGAGATGAACCGGATGGCCGGGGAGCTGCAACGCAGAATCCTGGAAATAACCACCCAGAAAAGTGAACTGGAGGCAATTCTCACGGGTATGCTCGAGGCGGTGATACTGCTGGGTACTGATCTCAGAATCCAGCGAATGAACCAGGCGGCTTCCCGCCTTCTGGAAATTAGTCCCGATGAGGCGAAGGGGAGGGATCTCATCTCGGTGTTCCGAAGCTCGGCGCTGCACACCTTTACCTCCGCCTTGAGGACCGGTAGCGGTCCTCAGGAAACCAGCATTACCTTCTCCATCGGTGGGGAAGAGCTGTACCTGCAGGTATACGGGATGCGTATCAAACCGCGGCCCGGTTCTTCCGCTGAAACGCGGGACGGCGACATCGATGACAATGACGCGATCCTCCTGGTCCTGAACGATGTAACCCGGATCAAAAACCTCGAAAACATCCGCAAAGATTTTGTGGCCAACGTCAGTCACGAGTTGAAGACGCCGATCACTTCAATAACCGGTTTTGTCGAGACCCTTCTGGCGGGGGCTATGGAAGAGCCGAAGGAAGCACGGCATTTTCTCGAAATAATTCAGCGTCACAGCATTCGTCTTAACACAATCATAGACGATCTGCTCAGCCTCTCAAGGTTGGAGCAGCCTGACAAAAACGATCTGGAGTTTGAGGCCTACGGTATTCTCGGGATTGTATCCGGAGCTGTGCAGATTTGCAGACAAAAAGCGGAAAAACGCGGTATTCGCATAGACCATGAAGTGGAAAAGGAATATATGGTCTTCGGCATACCCCGCTTGGTGGAGCAAGCCCTGGTTAATATCATCGACAACGCCGTCAAATACAGCGAACCGGAAACCACTATCAGCATTAGCGTAAGGGAGTCGGACAGATTTGTTGAACTGCTGGTCGAGGATCAGGGACAGGGCATCCCGCCGGAGGACCTTCCACGGATATTTGAACGCTTCTACCGTGTGGACAAGGCCCGATCACGTGAAATGGGAGGCACCGGTCTCGGGCTCGCTATCACCAAGCATATAATCCGCCTGAACAGGGGAGAGATTCGGGTGGAGAGTACTCTCGGGGAAGGTACGAGCTTCTTTATTCTTCTCCCGAAGTTCCTTTCCGAGCAGCACCTCTGATTTTACTACGCAAAACAATATAAACTAGCCTGGGACCACAAGCCCCGGAACCACCGGCACCTCGGCACTTACTTTCAAGTCCGGGGGAAGTCTGGAAAAACCTCTTCGCTTACACTACACTTACACTGAGAACAAAATGAGTACCCGTGGAGGAATTATGTCTGATTCGATACACAAGCTGGTGAGTTTTATTTATGGGGATAAAGAGGCGAGGGATATTTACCCGAAGCTTCTCCGCATCATGGATGAGGCGGAGGGGAGAGTTGAAGCCCCCGAACACAGGGGGACGGGCAAGCTGCCGGTGGATGAAGGCGATGCGGTACTGATTACCTACGGGGACAGCCTGAGGGAGCAGGGCCGGAGTCCCCTTGCGACCCTGCGGGATTTTTCCATAGAACGTCTTCGCGATACCTTCTCGGGAATTCACATATTACCCTTTTTCCCATACTCCTCGGACGACGGGTTCTCGATCATCGATTATTACGAGGTGAATCCCGACCTCGGAACCTGGGAGGAAGTTCAGGAAATCGGCGGTGTTTTTAAAGTCATGTCGGACCTTGTTCTGAATC
>CAZJIN010000400.1:0-3277 GCA_964545955.1 uncultured Sediminispirochaeta sp. | reverse complement strand
GTTTTTCAGCAGCAGATCGGGCGGGGGCTGCGTCGTCATGGGGGCAAAGACTTCGTGGTGATCCTTGATTTTATCGGAAACTATCGGACCTCCTTCATCCCCTACCTCACTCTAAGGGGTATCACCGCCGCCCGGTCGATCAAGCCGGGGGATATTCCGAAGGAGGCGGTGCTTCCCGAGGGCTGTTTTGTGGATGAGAACCTTGAAGTACGCAGGATCCAGGAAGAGGAGATCAGGAGGATTTTTTCCAGGGACAAAACCTGGCTCTACCGGGACATCTACCGCCAGATCCGCGGGGAGTTCGATCACCCCCTCAGGATCATCGAGATTTTTGACCACCCCTCGGTGGATGAGGTGAAACCATTTTTCAGGTATATTGGAAAAAACTGGCTCCGGGTAAAGGAAGCCATGGAAGACCTGACGGAGTACGAAAGCAGCCTGCTCGACAGCTCCGCCGAGACCCTGCTGCAGCACATCGAGCAGGAACTCAGCCCGAGCAAAAGCTACAAAATGGCCGTCCTCCATTCCCTGATCCGCAGGGAAGCCGGCCCCGAAGCTTGGGAAGTGGAAGAAATCGCGAAGGACTTCAAAAATTTTTACCTCTCCAACCGTCGCTACCTGACGGATTACACCGATATGAGCCGGGCAGCCGTGCCGGAGGACTATCCCCTCTCGAAAGTCCGCAGCCACATCATGAAGATGCCCCTGCACTACCTGTCCAACAGTGAGGACAAATTTTTTCGCCTGGACCGGGAGGGAGGCAGATTTTTCCTGAAGGAAGGCCAGGACGGACGTCTCAGGGACTGCTGGAACGACGAAAAGTTCCGGGAGCAGCTTCAGGACCGGATCACCTTTGCATTGAAGACCTATTTTTTCAGAAGGGGGCTGCGGGCCCCGAAGGGAGGACGCACACCATGACCACCCCCGACGAACCAACAATCCTCAATTAACACAATCGCCAGTGTTAACAATGTACTCTTAAGTTCACGTATTGAGAATTGAGAATTAAACATAATAAACAGAATATTTCTTGACACAATCATTAATTGGTTCTAAATTATTAATAGAGTCTTGGGATTGCGAAAGCAGGCCACGTGCCTTGTGTGATGATTTCATCACCTGGCGTCCGATAGGACTCATTTTTTTGTCCAAGAAAATTCGGATCACCGGATTCATCCACAAAGTAGTACATTTTTTTATTTTGTTGCTTCTTCATTCACCGCGCTTCATTTGATTTACAAAGATAGTACATATTGAGAGAACTTTAAGGTATAATAGATACAATAAAAGGCCTGCTTCACAATACACATGAACCAGACCCGGCTCTATGGGAAAGTTTTACAAGGAGGATTCGGGAATGAAATGTGTGATTTGTCACAGTGAAGATATTTTCGAAGAAAATGTTATGGAAGAATTCAAGCGCGGTAATGATGTTATTTATGTACCCATTAGAACCATGGTGTGTTCATCCTGTGGAGAGAGGTACTACAGCAAGCAGACTGTTCGCAAAATGGAAAATATCGAACGGCAGATTGAAGCAAATGAGCTACCGTTGAAAGAAGTAGGAAAAGTGATGCTGGCAGGATGATGTGTTCCGGGAGCAGCTTCAGGACCGGATCACCTTCGCGCTGAAGACCTACTTTTTTTATGCATCTCTATAACACCTTTTTTAAAAATTTCGGGAAAATGGATTTTCAGGTACACACTTCTATAGGCAATCAGGGCATAGGCCAGGGAGTGAGATTTCAGAAAAGCATATCGAGAAGCTCATCACACATCGCCTTTCTTATAATGAGACCGCATATGACTGGCCATATTTTTTTCTGTACCATCTCCACCCAAACAGGGTATAATCCCACCATGACCACCCCCGATGACCCTACCATTCGATATTACGAAGCCAACTCCCCTGAGCTCTCACGGCGCTACGAATCGGCCGACGTGCTGTCCCTGCAGGATCGGCTGCTCGCAGTCTTCGAGCCTGGATCGCGGCTCCTGGAGATCGGCTGCGGATCGGGACGGGAGGCGGCTTTTCTTCTCGCCCGGGGATATGAGGTGTACTGCGTCGAGGCGTCGCGGGGGATGATCGACCGGGCCCATGAGTACCACCCGGAATTGAGGGGGCGGATTTTTCAGGGACGGGTGCCCGGGGGGATGCCCGGGGAGCTTACCGCGAAGCCGGCGGGGGATCGGACCGAAGGCTGGGACGGGATCTACGCGGTGGCGAGCCTCATGCACCTGGGGGAGGATGAGGTGCCGAGGACCCTGGAGCTTTTTTACCGGCTTCTGATGGATGGGGGGCGCATGCTTTTTTCCGTACCCCTGAGCAGACCGGACCTCGGGCACAGCGGATTCGATCCGAAGGGAAGGTTTTTTTTACTCCTTCCGGAGGAGGAGTGGACCCGGATGATCGGGGCAGCCGGTTTTTCCGGGATCGAAACCGCCACCAATCCCGACGGCATGGGGCGGGAGGCCGTCACCTGGCTCAACTGCTCGGCGCGGAAGTGACGGCTACTCTGCCGCCGTTTCCCGCCATGGATCGATCAGCTCCACTCCCGTTGCCTCAAAATCCCGCGTGTTGCGGGTGGCCAGGGGACAGGCGCTCACGCGACAGATCCCCGCAATCAGGGCATCAGCCATAGAGATCGGTCTTCCGACCCGTTCACGTTCCGTTATGACCGCGGCATATTCGACCGCCGCTTTTTCATCGAAAGACAGTATGTGCCCTTTAAAATCCACTTCGAACAAGCCGGTCGCCGCTTGTAAGAGGGAGTTTTTTCGCTTTCCCCCCGGAAGACCGGCGATACCGTAGAGGATTTCGGCAACGGTAATCGAACTGAGAAAGACCTCCTCCCGTGGAAAGCTGTCAAGCCAGTTGACTATATCCCGGTCAGGGCGTGGCCTCATCAATTCCGAGAGGACATTGGTATCCAGAAGTATCACGAGGGGAACTCCGGCTTTCTCGGCGCCTCTCTTCGTTCCGGTTGCGACAGGTCTATCCCTTTCGTCCGGCCGAACCTTTTCATGATCATTGTCCCCAGGCCCGTACCGTTATCCTGACCCCGCAGGACCTGCCGGAGAATCACCCGGACCTCTTCCTCCATGGAACGATTATTATTCGCCGCCCTCACTCTCAGACTCTGCTTTATAGATTCTTCGAGGTTTCTGATGGTAAGTGTTGCCATACCACCTCCTGTATGCTTTCATTGATTGCATTGCTGTCAACACCTTCAATATAAGACTGAATTTTTACAAAGTCAAGATGACGCAGGGCTTT
>CAZJIN010000399.1:0-3284 GCA_964545955.1 uncultured Sediminispirochaeta sp. | reverse complement strand
TCGCCGAATAGAGGGGAAGAACCTGGAGAAAAGAGAGGCCTTTTCCAATAGAAGACCCGATGGAAACGATCTCGGCTCATTTTTTTATATTGAGTTTTACACACAACGTATGGACAGGAAAATTGATCAGCTGAAGGATGAACTGAAGCTCGCTGAAGAAGAGAGACGACAGGCCCAAAAGATTTTCCTGGAGGCTTCTAAAAAAAGGAAGATCCTGGAGAGTTTGAAGGACAGGATGCGTCAGAATTACTATAAGGAGCAGAAAAAACTGGAGCAGAAAGTGTTGGATGAGGTCAGTTCTGCCATGTACATTCGCACTCTGGAGGATGCCGTATGACTCTGAATGAGAACAGTAGGCAAGGAGGAGACACGTGGCGGGAGGTCTAAAATTCATTTCACGTTTTCTGATGCTTCTTTTGCTGATTCTTGTTCTGTTGATCGGCGGGGCCTTGTGGTTCGATTATCTTGGTTTGTTGAATGTGAAGGAAGCCTTTGCTCCTGTAGCCGGTATGGTGGGATTATCATCACCTGAGAAGCTTGAAAACGAGGATGATCTCTTGCTCCTCGAACGGGAGAGGCTCTCAAAGAAAGAAGAAGCCTTGAAACTCAACCGGGAATCTCTCGACCATGATCTCGCTGAATTGGAGAAAATGGAGTTAGAGGTTCAACAAAAACTGGAAATGCTTGAGGAAAAAGAAAAAGCCCTTGCGGAGAGGGAAAAATCTTTTAACGAACGGGTGAAACAGTACGAAAATAAAAGTGCGAACCTGCGACAATCGGCAGAGTATTTTAACGGAATGCCTCCGCAGAAAGCGGTGGACAGGCTATTGGAAATGGAAGATCAGGATATCATAGATATTTTGAGGACGGCTGAACAGATGGCCCAGGAAGCGGGGGATAGCTCGGTGGTATCCTACTGGCTCTCACTAATGCCCTCTGATCGTGCCGCCCAACTCAGCAGAAAGATGCTGAAAAAACCTGAAAGTTAGGAATGTGAAGTGATTGAAGCCCTTTTGACCGACATTAGTAGTACCCCACAGTCGTATCAGAATTCATTGAACGGCTTTCGGGAAGAGGTCTCCGTGAGCGGCCGAAGTTTTACCGACTATTTGGAAAGACTGTCTGATGCGAACAGTCGGGAAAGCAGACGGACAACCCACTACGATCGACCGGCTGAAAATTTTACCCCCCACACCGAGAATTCCCCCCGAAGTGAAACTGAAGAGGTTCGGAAGAACGTCGAAGAATCCCGATCTGAAGAATCTTCGTCAAAAGCCAATGCCGAAAAAGAACTAGTCGTGAAGGATTCCGAGGGGAAAGAAGTGGTGACACAGAACACTGAAAAGGGTGACCGGGCCGATGATTCTATCCTCGGGGGGGAAAGGTCACGGGATGATCGTAGGGCCGACAGGGTGAAGCTTAAAAAAACCGAGAAAGCCACCTCTGGGGAGAGTGAAAAACTGACTGGTGCTCACAAAAATTCCGAAACCCTTGAACTGCGAGGAGAACACGACGGACAGGGGAAAGAAAGCGGGCAAGGGGAGTTCGCCGCCAAGGTATCGCAGGGGGAGAATGCCGGAAGGAATGACCTATCGGGCAAGGGGATTTCAGAGGAATTCAACGAAATTAAGAATGAAAAAGATAAAATAGCCCGTTCCATCGAAGGGGAGCTTAAGGGTGAAAATACCGATGTTTCAGCCGGGTACGCAGCTGAAACGGGAAGGATTCCCGTTTTGAAAGAAACTAGAGAATTACCTGTGGGAAAGTCTGAAATCTCCGAGAATTCGGGAAAAAATGGAATTGTTTCTGAGGGAAAACAATCGATATCCGCAGAAGCCCCGAAACACACCATCGTGGATCTGCGTAGCCACGACGGGAAAAATCAGAAACAGGTCAGTTCCGAAGGACAACGGGAAAACATCGTTGTTGAAGGACGGTTTTCCCCAGTATCCGACCAGAAGTTAAAGAATTCCGTAGGGAATTCTTCTTCGGGGAGCGAACAGAATGAAAGTCGTCTGCAGGTCATGCAGGTGCATCTTAAGTCTGATTCGGCACAGGGAACTCAGTTCCAGGATTCAAGAAGTACCACTCGTGGTGATCTGCAAAATCAGCTTTCACAACAGTTAAAGGAACAGCTCAACGGTGAAATAGTTAAGCGGAGCAGCATACTCGTCCGAAACAATGGATCAGGAGAGATAAAGCTTGAGCTCAAGCCGGAACAGCTCGGAAATGTGCGTATTCGTATCAGCCTGGAGAATAATAATATAGCCGGAAAGATTTTTGTCGAAACTAGTAGTGTGAAAGAAGCCTTTGATCAGAACATGCAGCATCTTTACCGTGCCTTCAAGGAACATGGATTCGGGGATGCCGCATTGAATGTGTCGGTCGGTGATCATAGACAGCGACAACGACATGGTTCACAGACTGAGCTTGTGCAGGATAACTATCGGGATACCCTGCGTAGTGCTGTAGGTATGGGGGGAGATCCCGTTATACGGACCGGTGATGAATTAAGACTTGTAGATGTAATGGCATAAAGGAGTAGGTGGATAGATGGATTTTACAACGATACTATCAACTGCAGAACAAAGCAAAGTTGAGTTGCAGGTGGACGCAGCGAACAAGAGTATCCGGCAGGGGAAGGAAATCAGTCAGGAACTGGGGAAGGATGATTTTCTACAACTTCTTATTACCCAGTTACAGAATCAGGATCCCACTTCTCCGATGGAGGACAAGGAGTTCATCGCCCAGATGGCACAATTTTCTTCACTTGAACAGATGACGAACTTGAGCCAGGAATTTTCAAAAATATCAGGATTGATGAGCCGGGGGAATGCACTGAACCTCCTCGGTCAGGAAGTGGATATCCTCTCGGGAAATCAGCGTTTTCATGGGGTCGTGGAAGCGATTTCAGGTACTGAAAACCCCCAGGTGAAGGTGAATGGTTACTATTATGATTATAGCGAAGTGGAAACAGTGAGAACGAAGGAGGCAGCCGAATGATGCGTTCACTATATGCCGGTGTATCCGGTCTGCAGAACCACCAGATCCGTATGGATGTGATTGGAAACAACATTTCCAACGTCAATACCACCGGATTCAAGATGGGAAGGGTAAATTTTCAGGATATGCTGTCTCAGACCATGTCGGGAGCAGCCCGTCCCACCGATGAGGTTGGAGGGGTAAACCCGAAACAGATCGGCCTCGGAATGACCGTCGCTTCGATCGATACCATTCATACACAGGGTTCTATGAAAACAACCGGGGTAATGACGGATCTCGCG
>CAZJIN010000398.1:0-3287 GCA_964545955.1 uncultured Sediminispirochaeta sp. | reverse complement strand
ACCCGTTTCACGAAACATTCGTGCCGCGTCTTCCGCGCTGAAAAGATCTCCGGAACCGATGACGGGAAGATCGATCTCCTCAGTGAGGTTTTGGATAAGTTCCCATCGGGCTTCACCGGAGTATCCCTGGAGTTTTGTCCGAGCATGGAAGCCCACCATTGACGCTCCTGCTTTTTCCGCGGCCCGGGCAACTTCAAGGTAGCTAAGGGATGATTCATCCCATCCCGACCTGATTTTTACAGTCACCGGAATATCCGTACGATCAGTAAGTGCTTTCACAATGGCAAAGACCATGTCTGGTGAGCGCATCAATGCCGCTCCGGCACCGGATCGGGTTACCTTGGGAACGGGACAGCCGCAGTTTATATCGATGAGAGAGGGGTTGTACTCAAGAAGTCGGGGAAGGGCTCTGATAGCCTGATTTGGTTCGGAGAGGAAAATCTGGATTCCCAGAAGGTTCTCTTCCGGTCCCCTTTTGAGGAGTTCCAGGGTCTTTCGACTGTTTCTGGCAAGGGCTTCCGCCGATACCATCTCGGTGTAGACGAAGGAGGCACCGAAACGGCGACACAACTCCCTGAAAGCCCTGTCGGTATAACCGGCGAGGGGCGCGAGAAAAATATTGCCGGGCAATGTGAGACCCGGCAAATGAATTGGCGAATAGTATGTTTTATTCTCGGAGACCAAATTCTTTACTCTTTAATGTCGAAGAACCTCAGACTGTTCTGGTATACTACCTCGGAAACCTCTTCAACCGGTTCTTCCCTGAGATTTGCGATAAACTCCATTGTAGCACCCAGATAGGAGGGCCTGTTACGCTTTCCCCTGTATTGCGCGGGGACCATAAAGGGACTCTCGGTTTCAATAAGCAATCTGTCGAGGGGCATGTTTTTCGCCGTTTCATGGAGGTTCCTGGCATTTCTATAGGTGACATTTCCCGCGAAGGAGATATACAGGTTGAGCTCCAGAGCCTTTCGGGCGTATTCCCAGTCTTCTGAATAACAGTGGAGTATACCGCCCCGCGAGGGAAGCTTATCGGTAAGTATATTGCGAATATCGTCGCCTGCTTCTCGATTGTGTATAATCACCGGCAGGTCAAGCTGGTCCGCCATTTCGAGTTGACGGATAAATAGTTCTATCTGACTGTCCTTGTTTCCGAACTTTCGATAGTAATCCAGACCGATTTCACCGAGTGCCACTACACGGTCCTTTTGACTGCCCTCCTCAATCTTCATTTCCCAATCTCTTCCGGGATTGGTAACTTCCGATGGAGAAACGCCGATACTATGGTATACGTGCGTGGCGGTTTTCAGGTTCTCATAGACCTGGAAAAAATCATAGAGGCTGTTGCAGATGCTCATAATATGCTTCACATCCGACTGTTTCGCTTCCTGTACGATAAACAACTGCTCAATTGGATCTTCATTTATCAATCCAATATGAGCATGGGTATCAAATAGCTGCATAGTGTTTTATCCGATTTAATTATGGATTTTGTTTGGCTTTTCTAATAGTGTATGAAACCATAACACGAAAAAGGTGAGGGGTCAATTGTATTTGACAATTTTTTTCCGACGTGGTAATATTTTACCGGTTTGGCGCAGTCAAAGGTACACAATGAGGAGTCATAATGTCCCCGGCTAATCAGTATAAAAAAGCTGAAACTAGGCTTTTTTCTTTTATAGTTCTTCTTTTTTCAAAACTCATTGGGGCCGTTTCGGAGAGCTTGAGAAGGGTGGTCAGTCTGGGCAAGCAGCGGTTTACCGTGATGCTTATCCCCCATTCCGAACGTAAAATATTCAATTTTCGTATATCGGTTTTCTCTCTTGTTTTTTTCGGGGTTCTCCTTGTGAGCCTGGTGGCCGCTTTTTTTACTTTTTCTACCCGTTTCAGCGGTGTTTCGAATCTCCTCACAAAGAACCAGGGTCAGCTTGAATCTACACGGGCAAATCTTGAGCTTGTGCGGGACGAGATTGTCGAACTTCGGCAGGTATCCCGGGAGTTTGAGGATTCTCTTGTGAAGACCCTTGAGTCTTTCGGTGTTGTGGATATGAGTGAGACCAAGACGGGCGCGACGGGTGATTTGGCTTCTTTTATCAACCTCGAGGAACAGAATGACGGGATCATGCGCGAGGTAAATGATCTCCAGAGTATCAAAGAGTTTATGGTTTCGTCCACAAAATCACTGGAGAACGCGCAGCAGCTATTAAAATCTCAGGGAGACCTTCTCGTGGAGATGCCTACCTTTTGGCCGGTTGCGGGGGGCATAGGTCGGATTACAAACTATTTTGGACCGGAGGTTCATCCTTTTACCCAGGTGTGGTATCTGCACAAGGGAATAGATATTGCCTACCGGCGGGGTATTGATATAGTATCTGCGGCGAATGGGAAGGTGATTGAAAGGAAATACGATCCGATGGGCTTTGGAAACTATGTACTGATTCGTCACTCCTACGGCTTTGCCACAAAATATGCCCACCTTGACAACGTGTACGTGGAAGAAGGGGACGTGGTGACCCAGGGTCAGAAGATCGGGACCATGGGAAATACCGGATTGTCCACAGGGCCGCATCTCCACTTTGAGGTGAGAATAGGGGCTCAGGTAGTGGATCCCGAACGTTTTATGAATATACAGGCAAGTTTTAAGTAATTTATCATGCAAAGAACTATAAAATGGAATGCTCATGGCTGAACAGTTAGATTTGAACGGAGTTTTTATCAACTCAATTATTGGCGAAGGGGCCGTATTTAAAGGAGATGTATCCTTGAAGGGGCTTTTTCGTATTGATGGTGATTTTAGGGGGAGCATCAAAAACGCCGATAAGGTGCTGGTTGGTCGCAACGGAAGGGCTCAGTGCTCTATCAATGCGGGTACAGTAGTAGTCGGCGGAGTGGTGAAGGGGGATATCCACTCAAATGAGAAGGTTGTCGTACTGTCAACCGGGATGGTCATCGGAAATATATTTACACCGAGACTGATGGTGGAAGATGGCGTGGTATTGAACGGGCGCTGCAAAGTCATCAGTTTCAAAGACTCAAGTCGTAGTGTAGAAGAAGAGCAGGAAGCTGAGACTACATTATCCGATGCCGGTATTGACCGTTATAATCCTCTCTCAAAATCCGGTTAATGGAACGAATCGAGTCTACGGGTGGCAGCAGATTCAGACGCTTCAGGAAGCCCCGGTCAGGGGATTCCGATGTCGGTGTGTCAGGGGTCAATTCTTTTTCCCACGTCCTGAATGAGGAGGAACTTCGCTCCGCCGATGGTATAACGGAACGGTTTCCACAGG
>CAZJIN010000397.1:0-3306 GCA_964545955.1 uncultured Sediminispirochaeta sp. | reverse complement strand
CCACCCCTCCAAACCGCGGGGGCCGACACCCTGGCCGCGATCAGGCGCTTGGAAACGGAACTGCCGGGGATACATACCGTTCTCGGGATCAGCAATATTTCCTTCGGCCTCTCCCCGCAATCCAGGGAAGTGTTGAACAGCGTGTTTCTCGCCGAAGCGGTGAAGGCGGGACTTGATCTTGCAATAGTGAATGTAAAGAAGATTATCCCTGTTTTTAAGATTCCAAAAAAGGAACGGCAGCTTGCCCTGGACCTGATCTATCACCATGGGAAGGGAGATCCCCTGCTGTCCTTTATCAACTATTTCAGTTCCCCCGACAACGGCTCATCCCGGGGGGAGAAGGAAAGGGAATACTCCGCCAACCCGAAGGAAAAGCTTCGGGAACTGGTGAAAGAGGGAACCCGGGCTGAACTAGAGGAGACCTTGGTCTCTATTCTCAAAGAGATGAAAGCGACCGCTATCATCAACGAGTTACTCATTCCCGCCATGAAAACCGTGGGTGATCTCTTTGGTGAGGGAAAAATACAGCTTCCCTTCGTACTGCAGTCGGCAGAAGTTATGAAGAGGGCGGTGGAAATCCTCGAGCCTCACATTGAAAAACACGAAGCCGGACCCGGGAAAAGCATTGTGCTGGCTACCGTTCGGGGAGATGTGCATGACATAGGCAAAAACCTGGTGGATATCATCCTCTCAAATAACGGATACAGGGTTTTCAACCTGGGGATAAAGGTGGACATTGAGACCATCATGGAAAAAGCACGGGAGGTCGACGCCGACGCCATAGGAATGAGCGGTTTGCTGGTCAAGTCCACCTCCCTGATGAAATCAAACCTTGAGGAAATGCACAGTCGCGGCATGAAGGTCCCCGTACTACTGGGCGGGGCGGCTCTTACCGAGCGTTTTGTGAGGGATGAATGCGCCCCAATCAGCGACGGCCCCGTCTATTTTTGCAGGGATGCCTTCGATGGGTTAAAGGCAATGGAGGAGATCAGTGGAAAATCTGCTCAGGCGGATAAACTACCGGATACACGCCACACCACACCTCCGCCGGATTCGGCGAAGTTAGATGCCCCCAGGGAAAAAGAATACAAGCCATCGAACAGTTCCACGGAAAAAGGGCGGATCACCCTCAAGCCCGAATATATCCCCACGGTCGACAGCTATGAACTGCATCGTCTGGAAGATATTGATATTGAGGGGCTTTGCGACTTTGTAAACCAGGACCGACTCTTTCGCAGCAGGTGGAGATACAGACCCGGAGCCTCATCGGAGGTGGATTATAAAAAAACCGCTAAAGATAAAATCCTCCCCATCTATCTTGATCTGAAACGCAGGCTTATTAAGGAAAACCTGGTAATCCCCCGCGCTGCATACAGGATTCTTCCCTGTATAGCCCGAGACGACGAGGTAGTTCTCTTCAATCCCGAAAGCGGCAGGGAGATCGGAGGTTTCGTTTTTCCACGACAGAAAAAACCGCCTTTCAGATCGGTGGCGGATTTTTTCATCCCTGAAAGGTCCCATGATAATCCGGGGGAAGATCGAAAAGAAACCGACGTGATCGCACTCCAGATTGTCACCCTCGGACCTCAAATCATCGGGGAAATCCAAAGGCTTTTCGCGGAAAACAGCTATCGGGACTACCTCCACCTCCACGGTCTGGCGGTGGAACTGACGGAAGCCCTCGCCGAATACACCCAGACCCGGATGGAAAGGGAACATGGAATACACAGGACGGACGGTGATACGCTAGTGCCGACGAAACACAGGGGCACCAGATACTCCTTCGGGTATCCCTGCTGTCCGGACCTTTCGGCGAATCGGCGTATAGGCAAAATGCTCAAAGCGGAACAGTTGGGGATAGATTTCACCGAAGACGATCAGATGGTCCCGGAGTTTTCCACATCGGGCTTCATCAGCTTTCATCCGGAGGCGGAGTATTTTTCACTTTGATTTGTGAAAGCGTCTTTAATTTGAGTCTTTAATTGGGGAATCAGCCACTCTATACATACAAAGCTTATTAAAACAAATGTTGAGAGGGCTTATTGCGTCCCATATCGTAAGCTATCCGGGAGCCCTAGGAACGTGTTACCCGGAAAAGCGATACATTAAATCATCTGGAAATCATTTGGTGCGCAGAACGTTCTGTACGAACGTTCTGCGCCGATAAGGGAAGAATCAATCCGCGGGGGAGAAGTCTTCTTTCGCTGCTCCGCAAAGCGGGCAAACCCAGTCTTCGGGTACATCATCAAAAGCCGTGCCGGGTTCTACTCCGTTGTCGGGGTCTCCCTCTTCGGGGTCGTAGATATAACCACATACATTGCATACGTATTTTTTCATTTTTCAACCTCTCAAAACTTATTGCCAATCTCCTACGGAGACCTATAATCGTGTAGACCGATGGAAAACGGTTCAGTCCGCCTTCCAGAGACCGTGAACGTTACAGTATTCACGAGCGGAAACACTCGATGCCTTCACACAAAACTCCGCAACGGGCTGATCCCCCGGTTTGAGGTACTGTCGATATGACTTCCCATCTGCAATCAGCTCGATCCACTCGATGTAGTGTTTTTCCTCCATCGGGTGAAGGGTACTTCCCACTGTTACCTTGTAACCTTCGGAGGTCTTCTCGATAACCGGCACATGCTTTTCGGTGGAAGAATCAGCTGTCTTTTCATCCATCAATTTCATCTCTTCTCCGCAACACACCAGGTCTCCCGCACCTGAATGCAGTACTTCGACAATATTACCACAAATTTCGCACTTGTAAATTCCCTGAAAAATTGCCATAAAAAATCCTCCTAAAAATTATTTATAGTAAATGAAAGGTACCATATCCCAGGGCTTACCCTGGACCTTGGCCGCTTTTGCAGCCCACTCCGACCCAAAGGTCGGGGTATTGATACCTTTCCCTCCCTTCGCTCACTCGGAAATGGAACCATCAAGATGGTTCCGCTCCCCTCGTTCGCTTGGGAATAACTGCCCGCGGTCTACCAGTTCTCCCCGAGTATCTCGAAATAACTCCGGGGATGGGCACAGGCGGGACATTTTGCTGGTGCTTCACTCCCTTCGAAGAGGTAGCCGCAGTTGATACAACGCCAGGTGACGGCACTATCCCGCTTGAAGACCTTTCCGCTCTCTATATTGGCGAGCAGGTCCTTGTAACGTTTCTCGTGCTGCCTCTCGGCGACCACCACCGCCTCGTACACCGCCGCGATCTCGCTAAAACCCTCTTCCCGCGCGGTTGCGGCAAAGCCGGGGTACATATCCGTCCATTCTTCGTTCTCCCCCGCGGCTGCTGCTTTGAGA
>CAZJIN010000396.1:0-3346 GCA_964545955.1 uncultured Sediminispirochaeta sp. | reverse complement strand
CGGCATATGTGAGGCGGTCCTCGTCGGCGACGGCACGGCCATCGAAGCGGGGCTGAGTGACTGCGGCTGCCGGAGCGCGGACTTCCGGATAGAGCACGTAAATGAAGGAGACCGCGCGATAGCGGAAAAAACCGTCGCCCTTGTCCTTTCGGGGGAATCCGACTCCATCATGAAGGGCTACATGGACACCTCCACCCTGCTCAAGGCGGTTCTGGCTGAAAAAAGCCTCAAAACCGAACGATTCATGACGGTCTTCGGCATCGCCCAAAGCCCTTATTATAAAAAACTCCTCTTCCTGGCGGACAGTGGTTTCATCATCCGCCCCAGCCTAGAACAGAAGGCGGATATTATCCGCAGCGGTTCCGACCTGGTGAAAAAACTCGGTATTGAGGTGCCGAAGATCGCCGTGGTCTGCGCCGTGGAGAAGGTAAATGAAAAAATGCCCGAAACCCTCGACGCCGCCGAACTTGTTCGTATGAACCGGGAGGGAGAACTTGAAGGTTGTATCGTCGAAGGCCCCTTTGGCTTCGACAATGCCGTCTCAGCCGAGGCGGCGGTCCACAAAGGCATAGAGGGTGTCGTCCCCGGAGACGCGGACATCCTTCTGTTCCCGGACCTCGTAGCGGCAAACTCGGTGTACAAGACCTTCGGTTTTCTCACTTCCGCGAAAACCGCGGGCTACCTCGCGGGAGCGAAGGTGCCGATCATCATCACCTCCCGCTCGGACAGCGTCGAAACCAAGCTCAACTCCCTGGCCATGGTCGCCCTCTCCGCCGGCTCATGACCCATGCCTTACCGGGGGCTTCTTCATTGCCGCCGGGCTTTACGGACTACCGGGAGGGGTGGCCGAAGTAGATTAGAGTCGCTATTTATATACGTCTCCACGAGAGCCGGCTTTCACAACATAGATTAATAAAGCTTCGTCCTGTATTTCGTATATTACACGATAGCTGCCAATTCGAATTCTGTATGCCTCTTCACCGGCTAATTTTTTGGATCCAGATGGTCTGGGATTTGTGGAAAGCTTTTCAATGGTGGAAAGAATTCTGCGTGCATCATTTTTACGTAATGTAGCGAGATATTTTATTACTTTTTTCTTAATTCGAATTTCATACATTAAGTTGTTTCTTCGCTTCTTCCAGGGAGACCCATTCGTCTTCTTCACCTTTTGCTGACCGAAAATCTGTTATATCCTTAGCTTCTTCTAAAAGATTGACGAGACGTTCAAATTCTTCCAGGCTCAAGACCACGCCGGTTTTATGACCATCGCTATCAACAAGGTACTGTACGTTCATATTTTTCTCCTGCATTGAATATACCATAAAAATTGAGGTTAAATCTATTCCAATCGAGAAAGAGAAAGGGCTCTAAAAATTCGCCCGGATTGTTGTGTCGGGGGGGACGTCTTTGGTGAGCCAGACGTTTCCGCCGATGACCGAATTTTTCCCGATCGTAATCCTGCCGAGGAGGGTCGCCCCGGAGTAGATGATGACGTTGTCCTCCAGGACGGGGTGACGGTCGATGCCCTTGATCGGTTTGCCGTTCTCATCCAGGGGAAAGCTTCGGGCGCCGAGGGTGACTCCCTGGTAGAGTCGGACGTTACGGGCGATCCGGGAGGTCTCTCCGATCACCACTCCCGTACCGTGGTCGATGAAGAAGCGTTCCCCGATCTGTGCCCCCGGGTGGATATCGATGCCTGTTTTGGAGTGGGCGATCTCGGTGATGATTCTCGGAATGAGGGGTATGTCCAGCAGGTAGAGCTCGTGGGCAATGCGGTAGTTCGTGAGGGCACAAAGGCTGGGGTAGGCAAAAATGGTCTCTCCGACGCTTCGGCTGGCCGGGTCTCCTTCGTAGGCGGCTACCGCGTCGGTGGAAAGCAAGTGCCGGATGTCGGGAAGTTTCCGGATCAGGGACTGCACCACCTCCTCCGCCCGCAGACGGCATTCGCGACAGAGACCTTCGTTACGGTGGGTACATTCGAAGCAATACCCCCGCTGGACCTGTTCGCGGAGCCGGTGGTAGACATTGTCCAGGATGCTCCCTATGTGGTAATGAAGCAGCCTGTCCTTGATGCCCGGGTCCCCGAAATATCCTGGAAAAAGGACCGTCCTGAGCTCCTCCAGAATACTTGAGAGCTCTTTGACCGACGGCATCGGGACCTGCTCGAAGCCCTGGTGGTAAATAGAACTCAGAACTTCACTGGTGGAAAGCTGTCGGGCGATATCTTCTATAAAATTCACGTCCCCAGTATCACCGGACTTGTTTTTTTCATCCATGTATTGTTTTTCTCCGTTCCTAGTCGTCACTGATGTCATAGAGAGGGGTCGAAAGATACCGTTCCCCTCCCGAAGGAAGAAGGGTCACTATCAGTTTGTCTTTGAACTCAGGCCTGGGGCACAACTTCAGGGCCGCCGCAACAGCCGCTCCGGAGGATATCCCGCAAAAAATTCCCTCCTCCCTGGTCAACCTGCGTGCGGTGTCGAAGGCCTCGTCATTGCTCACCGTGATCACCTCGTCAAAAATACCGGTGTTGAGGATGTCGGGTACAAAACCGGCTCCGATTCCCATGATTTTGTGGGATCCCGCTTCTCCACCGGAGAGAACGGGAGAGTCCGCCGGTTCGACCGCGAATACCTTGAGGGAGGGATTTTTGCTTTTTAGGCTTTCTCCAATCCCGGTGATGGTTCCACCGGTTCCGACTCCCGCCACAAAGGCCGCGATTGTTCCATCGGTGTCGCGCCATATTTCCTCGGCGGTTCCCCTGCGGTGGGCTTCGGGATTTGCCGGGTTGATGAACTGCTTGGGTATAAAGCTCTTTTCAAGACCAGAAGCAAGCTCTTCAGCTCTCCGGATGGACCCCTTCATGCCTTCGGCGGCGGGAGTCAGTTCAAGTCGAGCGCCGTACGCCCGGATTATTTTGCGTCGTTCGATGGTCATGCTGTCGGGCATTACGATAATAAGCCGATACCCCTTCACCGCGCACACCTGGGCCAGACCGATGCCGGTATTACCGGAGGTGGCTTCAATTATGGTCGTCTCGGAATCCAGAAGTCCCTGCTGTTCCGCCGTCTCAAGCATCTGAAGGGCGGGACGGTCTTTTACCGAACCTCCGGGATTCAAAAACTCAAGCTTCACCGCTACCTTCGCGTCAACGCCTTTGGTGAGATGTCGGAGCATGATAAGGGGGGTCGACCCTATAACCTGATTGATATTCTCATAAATATTCATATATCCCTCCCTATCTCTTAAGGGTAAGCAGATTGCCTGATTCGGTCAAGAAGAACCGGTTCCCTCCTTGTCGACCGTCCTTGTCGGCCACACCTTCCATCCGCACTTGCCGCTCACT
>CAZJIN010000395.1:0-3354 GCA_964545955.1 uncultured Sediminispirochaeta sp. | reverse complement strand
CGTACTGATTCCCTTCAAGAACAAGCTGCAAGACCGTCACAGGGATGAAATGCTCCTTCGCGATATCATGACGGAGGGTGTCCTGTCCATACAGGCGGGGGACAATCCTAATATTTTGAAGTACAAGCTGGTCTCTTTTCTGGATCCGAGCCGTCGCCGTGAGATGCTTGAAGTGCTGATGGGAGAATAGAAAGAATGGCCGGTCGTGAAAGAAAAAAGAAGTGTCCTCCCGAAGGTGCGCCGGAATGGATGTTGACGTATGGAGATATGGTCACCCTTCTGTTGACATTCTTTGTGATGATGTACACTACCGCCACCGTGGATGGAGCAAAGATCCAGCTCATCCTGGCGGCTTTTAACGGTCTGGGGTTGAGGTCAGGAGGGACCACCCTCCAGGCTACGGGGCAGCTGGCTGATATGGGGAACACGGTAATGTCCTTGCCCTCGTCCCAAAGGGGAAGGGCCCTTGACGAGGCCCGGCGTAAGGCCATAAGTATCTTCCAGCCGGAGATCAAGGCGAAAAAAGTTCGGGTGAAGGAGGATGAAAGGGGGCTTGTAATAAGTCTTGCGGCGGATTCCTTTTTTGAACCGGCGAGTGCCGAAGTACGGATAGAAGAGAGCAGGGAAGTCCTGCAGAAGGTTTCAAACCTGCTCATCTCCCTGGAGGGGGAGACCTTCAGGATAGAGGGACATACGGATTCTATCCCCACCGATCCGGGGGGGCCATGGCAGACAAATTGGGAACTTTCCACCGCAAGGGCGACGAATGTGTTACACTACCTTGTCGATTTTGGGGTGAGCGAGGAAAAGTTCCAGGTAGCGGGTTTTGCGGATACGGTACCGATCACTTCGGAAGATACGGAGGAAGGAAGATCCTATAACCGTAGAGTTGACATTATTGTCCTGTCGGAAGGGCATTTATAGTTTGCAATAATATGATTCTTTTGATAGAATTTTACTGATAGTACAGGAGCTGTATATGGCTGATGAAGAGGTCTTTGAAGCTGATGATGTAGCCGGAGGGACGGCCGAAGAAGAGTCGGGGGGGAAACGCAGTTTTATCCCTCAAGCGGTACTGAGAATTCTCCGTTGGGTCGCACTTGGTTTAGCGGCGATTATTTTTATCGTGACCGTGGTGGTGATCACCGTCAGTATCATGAACAGAGGACCTCAGGCGGGTGCCTACCCGGGACCTTCACAGGAATATGAGGGAACACTGCAAATACTTTCGTGGTATGATGTCCCTGAAATAAGGACCCGTACTTCTGACGAGAACGCCTACACGGTGCTTGTAGATCCGAAGATCGGGTACGCGAAGGACGACAAGAAGATACAGACTGAACTTATCGCCAGAAGGGAGCAGATTATTGATATGATGAGAAGGTATTTTGCGGAGAAAACCGCCGCCGAGCTTGCGCCTAAATATGAGCCTGAGATTAAGGCCGATCTTGAGCAGAATATCAACAGGATCATGGAAGGAAAGGGTATAGAGGATATCGTGTTTCTACAGTTTAATGTGATAGAATTTTAAGAAAAGGGTTTTGCCGGTATGAATGAGGTACTGTCGCAGGATGAAATAGATCAACTACTCACGGCGATTTCTACGGGTGAGATCGAAAGCGAGTCCCCGACGCCGACGGCGCAGGACCAGCGGAAGATCAAGATCTATGATTTTAAGCGACCGGACAAGTTTTCAAAAGAGCAGATCAGAACAGTCTCAATCATGCATGAGACCTTCGCGCGGTTGACCACCACTGCGCTCTCGGCACAGCTCAGAAGCATGGTAAATGTCCATGTAGCGTCGGTAGATCAGCTGACCTACGAAGAGTTTATACGTTCGATTCCGAATCCCACCACCCTTGGGATCATCAATATGGACCCGTTGAAGGGGTCTGCCATCATGGAGATCGATCCCGCCATTACTTTTTCGGTGATCGATCGACTTTTCGGAGGACAGGGGGAGGGAACGAAGGTCAACAGGGATCTCACCGATATAGAACAATCCGTAATGGAAGGAATTATTGTGAGGATTCTGGGGAATTTGCGAGAGGCGTGGAGTCAGGTGATAGACCTGCGGCCGCGTCTCGGTCAGATAGAGACAAATCCGCAGTTCGCGCAGATTGTACCGCCTACGGAAATGGTGGTTCTCGTGACTCTTGAGACCAAGGTTGGTGAAATCGAGGGGATGATGAATTTTTGCATTCCCTATCTTACCATTGAGCCGATTATATCAAAACTGTCGGCACAGTACATGTACTCGTCGGTACGAAGCGGGGCGACCACGGAAAACCTGAATATTTTGAAGGACCGTCTGTCTAATATTGATGTCTCCGTTCTTGCCGAGATCGGAAGCATGCAGCTTACCGTTCGTGAGGTCCTGTCGCTTAGAAGTGGTGATGTAGTGAGGTTTCCGAATGTACAGATAAAGGATCCGATGGTGATGAAAATCGGAAACAGGAAAAAATTTCTCTGCCGGCCAGGTATCGTAAGCAACAAGGTGGCGGTGCAGATTACGGAAAAACTTGAAGATATCAGCAAGGACGAGTTTGAAGAACTCGTAGCCGAAGAAGGAGAAGAGTAATGAGCGACGGTTCTCTCTCGCAAGACGAAATTGATGCCCTGTTGCAGGGAAGCAGTATGGACTTAGGAGGCCAGGACTCCTCAGCCGGAGGAGGTGAGGGAGATTCGGGCTTATCTGAACAGGAAAAAAAGAATTTTTCAAAAATTCTTGGAGATATAGTGCAATCGCAGGCATCCAACCTGTCGGGAATGATAGGAGAGAGTGTGACCCTTGAAGCACCGACCGTTGAATCGGGAGGTCCCGAAATTGTGGGTACGGGACTTCCGGAGAAGATGGTCGAGATAAGAATTGACTACACCGAGGGAATAAGCGGTTTTCATTCCTACCTTCTGCCCGAGGACGCGGCTACAACTATAGCCGGAAAGATGATGGGGCAGGAAGAGGTGGAAATGAATGAAGCTGCCCTCTCCGCGGTGGAGGAAGCGGGAAACACCCTTGCCGGATCGGCGGCGACAAGTCTTGGCGATCTGTTGGGAAGTACCGTAATGAACTCCCCCGGAGCGACAAAGATCGTCGCTGCTTCGGAAGTACAGATCCCTGAAAACGCCGTGGTGAAAGCGATCTATTCTCTGACGATTGATGAAGTCCCGGAGACACAGCTCATCGAGATTTTTGATCTCAGCCTGGTCAGATCGATATTGCGGACCGGGGGAGATGAGACCGTCTCCCAGCAGAGTCAGCCCGGGATGGGTCAGCAGCCCCAGGGCAATCAGCCTCAGGGCGGCGGAATGAATATGGGCGGTCAAATGGGCGGTCAGCAGATGTGGGGTGAT
>CAZJIN010000394.1:0-3358 GCA_964545955.1 uncultured Sediminispirochaeta sp. | reverse complement strand
TCATCAGAGCGATTGGCAAGGTACACAACGGAGTTCGGTACATCAGTGAACAGACAGCGGAGAAGCTTGCGGGTGGGATATATCCGAGGAAGACGGAATACCCCCATGAGATCCTGTCCGACCGGGAGTTCGAAATTTTTATCCATATCGGAGGGGGAAAGAGTGTTCAGGATATTTCCGGACTTCTGAATCTGAGTGTGAATACCGTGAACACCTACCGACGACGCCTTATGGAAAAACTGGAACTCCATTCAAATGCTGAGATAGTTCAATATATATATCGTCACAGACTGATCGATTAGTTCCGACTTCCCCTTGGTCCAGGAGAAGGGCGAAACTATATTAAGACTTGCTCTTTTAAAAAATGTAACAGATTATGTGACATAATAATCACAGATTATGTGACATATTCCTTAGTAAAATCATAGTAGAATCTACATCACGAAACACTACAGCTTGTTACTACAGCTTGTTACTACAGCTTGTGGGGCGATTCCAGCCCGGGAGAATTGCCCTGTTCGAAGGGGTGCTTCGTAGAGGAGATCGGTGAATGAGGGTGCTTATTGCGGATGATTCCGCCCTATTGCGAAAGAACATCTCAAAACTTATCACATCAGCTCTTCCCGATAGCCTGATAATCGAAGCTGAGGATATCTCAACCGCCCTGAAGGCGATTTCTGCAGGGTCGATTGACGCCGTGGTACTGGACCTGCAGATGCCCGGAGGGAGCGGTTTTGAGGTGCTGGAGTTTATCCGAGAGAAAAAAGAATCATACCCGGTGTTTGTTTTGACCAATCACGCGACGGAGCACTTTCGGCAGAGGAGCTATGAGCTGGGGGCCGACTATTTTTTCGATAAATCAAATGAATACGAGCGAATTGTGGACCTGTTAAAAGGGATAGCCGCCGGTAGATAAAAGAATCGGCCTGAGGAATTTTATCTCCTTTTTCAAAAAAAAAATAAAGAAAGCGAATACGCGGTCCTCTGCAAAGGACGGGTATCCGTTTTTTTATTCTGAAAAGAACTTTCTCCTGCGTTGTCCAGGAAGGTTCTCCCGTGTTACCCTTGTAGTATGAAAGGTAAAATCCATGGGTTTCCTCCTGTTATCGGTGAGAGTCCCGGTATATTGATTCTCGGTAGTATGCCCGGTGTTCGTTCCCTTGAATCCGGCCGGTACTACGACCATCCCCGCAATCACTTCTGGAAAATCATTTTCTCCCTTTTGGGGAGACCCCATATCGAAGAGTATGAACTGAAAATCGCCGCCCTGCAAAACGCGGGAATTGCGCTCTGGGATGTGATTGCACGCTGCAGGCGTGAGGGGAGTCTCGATCAGGATATCCAAGACCAGGAGTACAACGACGTGGCCGGGCTGATTCTGGAAAACCCGGGAATTGAGCTTATCTGTTTCAACGGTGGCACGGCGGAAAGGGAATTCTGGAAGGGGATCAAACTACTCGAAAGTACTTCCTCGGCAACCGGAACGCGTTGGATGCGGGCCCATCAAATAAGGACCGGTGCCAGTCGACGCTTCGTCAGGCTGCCTTCATCGAGTCCTGTTCCCACCAGAAACTACAAGACCTGGGAGGATAAGTTGACTGATTGGAGGGTTATCTCCGAATATATCGACGGAGATAGAAGATGAATATACTGATACGCGGGGCAGGGGCCATCGGTGTGTACCTGGCCTTTCGACTTTCAAAGGGGCGGAACAGGGTTGTTCTGCTTGACCGGGAGGGGGCCCCCCGCAAAGCTTTACTTGAACAGCACGGTGCGCGGGTGTGTAATGCCTTTTCCGTTTTTGAAGAAGATGTCGATGCTGCCGTTCTTGATCGTATTCCGGCAGGGTTTCATCCGGATGCAACGATCATCACAGTGCGGGCCCATCAGCTTGCCCCGGCCCTCGCAACACATGTCGATATAACGCCACTATTGATTGTCGGGTCTCATTTTATCGAGAGGGAGGACCTTCCCATCGGAAAGGGACCGACTGATTTTCTTTTCGGTTTTCCCGGTTGTGCCTCCGTAGTTGAGGAGGATGGCGTGGTCCTCTACCTGGATCACGGCGAGGATTCCTCCGATCAATGGGGGATGACCGTCGGAACGTGGTTTTCCCGGGAAGGAGACGATCCCGGGGCGGTTTTTTTCCGGGAGCTCTTTGAAAACGCGGGATTGAATACCCGGTTAGAGGGCGACATGCGATCGGTAATATGGAGTCAGAATTGCCTGCGTCTGCCCCTTTTGGCGGCCCTGCAACTCGCGGGAGGTCGTCTTGACCAACTCCACGGGCGGAGAGACCTGCTGAAACTGATGGTGCTGGGGACCCGGGAAACCCTGGGAATCCTTAAAAAAAACGGCTGTGTCCCCGTTCCTTCTTCCCTGGAGATGTATCGCCTGGTACCGGTCTTTATAATTTCCAATATGATCAGGGGGCGTTTTTCAACCCTCGCCAGCGGGATCGGTATAGAAGCCTTTGGGGAGGTATCCCGGGAAGAGACGGCCTACCTGGCCGGTCAGTTGCTGGAGTTCGCCGAGGAGGCTGAAGGAAAAACGGAGGAAACTCCCGTCGATACGTCAGAACGGTTCGAAAAACCCGGAAAATTCGGAAAGAAAAAAAAGAAAAGGAAATCAAGGGTCTACGCCACCCCCCATGACTATTTACTCTACCTGTTTTCGGTTTTCGCTCGGGAGCCCGACACAGTTGAAGATCCGGAGCTTGAGCTGGAATAAAGCGCTTCAAGTTCTTCTGTTTTTTCCCTGAAGATCTCCATGGCGGAGCGAATCGGCTCGGGGGAACTCATATCTACCCCGGCAAGCTGCAACGATTCTATGGGATAACGGCTTCCCCCCGATTTGAGAAAAGCGATGTACCGATCCCGATCAGTCTTTGTTCCCTCCGCAACCTTCTTCGCGAGGGCCACCGCGGCGGAGAGGCCCGTGGCGTACTTGTACACGTAGAAGGAATGGTAAAAATGGGGGATTCGCAGACCTTCAATATCGGCGTGTTCCGGGAGATACATCCCCTCACCAAAGTAGTCTTCCAACAGCTTTCGATAGGTCTGTCTGATTGAATCGACCGTCAGAGGTGTTCCCCCTTCCACCATCCGATGGGTGAGGTGCTCAAATTCTGCAAACATGGTCTGACGAAAAATGGTCGCCACCATATCGTCCAACTCCTTGTTGACGATATAGGCCCGCATCTTTGTGTCCTTCGCCTCCCGAAGGAGTTTCCGGGCAAGTAACTGTTCGTTGAACGTCGAGGCGACTTCCGCTTCAAAGATGGTGTAGTTGTAATGGGAGAAGGGGTTGTTTCTGACGCTGTACCATGAATGCATGGAGTGACCTCCCTCATGGGCGA